>DAOSWJ010000042.1:0-15407 GCA_035380005.1 Prolixibacteraceae bacterium
CAAGTCAATTAGCAAGCCATCGAATTTTTGGGTACGCATTGGCACTCCTGTTAACCAACTAATTGAAGCAGCCGGCGGACTTCCAAGCGACACTGCCAAGGTTATCAGCGGTGGCCCAATGATGGGAAAATCGATTGGAAAACTCGAAGTTCCGGTTACTAAAGGAACATCGGGAATATTGGTACTTAGCCAAACCGACGGTCACCGTAAAGCCATGCAGAACTGCATTCGCTGCGGACGTTGTGTTTCGGTTTGCCCAATGGGGCTCGAACCATATTTACTTATGACCTTATCGGAAAAAAGCAACTGGGACAGAGCCGAAGATGAAAAAGTAATGGATTGTATCGAGTGCGGATCGTGCAGCTATACCTGCCCCGCCAACCGCCCCTTGCTTGATTATATCCGTTTTGGAAAAACAACAGTTGGCGGAATAATTCGCAATCGAAAATAAACCAAAAAATAAATTCAACATACAATACCGAAAGATGAATAACTTACTAACCATATCACCTTCGCCTCACATCAAACAAACCGATTCGGTTAATAAAATAATGTACAGCGTAATTTTTGCTCTGGCACCTGCATTAATCTGGTCGTTTGTTGTTTTTGGACTTTCGGCAGTCTTCGTAACACTTACATCGGTTGTTGCCTGTGTAATTATTGAATGGCTCATACAAAAATATCTGCTAAAAACACAACCAAGCATCAACGACGGTTCGGCAATACTAACCGGTATTTTGTTAGCCATGAACCTGCCTGCCGGAATTCCGCTTTGGATTGTTCTTATTGGTGCTTTAATTGCAATTGGCGTTGGAAAAATGTCGTTTGGTGGTTTAGGACAAAACCCCTTCAACCCGGCTTTGGTTGGCAGGGTATTTTTGCTCATCAGTTATCCGGTACAAATGACAAGCTGGCCCAATATTACTAAAACGGTTGTTGATGCCACCACCGAAGCAACCCCTTTGGCCATTGTAAAAGAAAGTGTTAAAAACGGAACACCGTTATCGGAAATAATGCCCTCATTACCAGCATATAATGATTTATTAATGGGTAACTTTAGTGGTTCGTTAGGCGAAGTATCGGCCTTACTTTTGTTACTTGGATTAGCATACATGTTATTCAAAAAAGTAATTACCTGGCACATCCCTTTTATTACGTTGGGAACAATTGCCATTTTCACCGGCATTTTGTGGCAAGTAAACCCCGAAGAGTTCGCTAATCCACTTTTCCACCTGCTTTCGGGCGGTGCAATGCTTGGGGCAATATTTATGGCAACCGATATGGTTACTTCACCCATGACCAAGCGCGGGCAAGCAATATACAGTGTGGGAATTGGAGTAATAACTGTTTGTATCCGCACTTGGGGTGCTTACCCCGAAGGTATTTCGTTTGCCATACTTATAATGAACGCCTTCACCCCAATTATCAACACCTATGTTAAACCTAAACGATTTGGAGAGAAGAAATAATGGCTAAACCAAAATCAAATTTCAAAAACATGGTAATAGCTCTTCTGGGCGTAACACTTGTTGCATCGGCTTCGTTGGGACTGGTTTACGATGCCACTAAAGCTCCCATTGCCAAAGCTGAAATGGATAAACAAACCAATGCAATTGCGGCTGTTTTACCTGCTTTCGATAAATTAGGCGAAACGTACAAAATGCTACCTGCCGATGGCAAGGACAGTATTGAAATATTTCCTGCCCTCGATGCCAATAATACCGAAGTTGGGAAAGCTGTTAAAACATACACCAACAAAGGGTTCAGTGGCTACATCGAAATAATGGTAGGTTTCGATAAGCAAGGCAGCATATCGGGATTCAAAGTATTGAAACATGCCGAAACCCCGGGGCTGGGCTCAAAAATGGACGAATGGTTCAGTAATGCAGAAAAAGAATCGCAATACATAATTGGGTTAACACCCGGCAACTCTGCTCTAAAAGTGAAAAAGGACGGCGGAAATATCGATGCCATAACTGCGGCAACAATTTCATCGCGCGCCTTCCTCGATGCCATCAATAGGGCCAACGCTACAGCTAACAGCCAATACATCGATGGCAGTTCAAGCGCTACTAAAAAAGAAGACCATAAAGAACAAGAACCACAAATTCAATAAAAAAAGTGCTATGAACCAATGGAAAAATTTTAGCAAAGGATTTATTAAAGAAAACCCGGTATTTGTACTGTTGCTGGGCATGTGCCCCACACTGGGAACAACAGGTTCGGCCATAAACGGTTTAGGCATGGGGCTGGCCACTACCTTTGTTTTGTTAATGTCGAACATAGTGGTTTCGCTAGTTAAAAACCTCATTCCCGATAAAGTGCGCATACCTGCATTCATTGTAATTATTGCAACATTTGTTACCATTGTACAAATGGCCATGCAGGCCTATGCACCGGCATTGTACGAAAGTTTAGGACTGTTCATTCCGCTTATTGTGGTAAACTGTATTATTTTGGGCCGTGCCGAAGCTTTTGCTTCTAAAAACACTTTGGTTTCATCGGCATTGGATGGTTTAGGCATTGGACTTGGATTTGCTTTTGCCCTTACTATTTTGGGGGGCGTAAGAGAGCTCTTAGGTAGCGGCAAAATATTCAACATCACCATTTATCCCGAAAATTACGGCATGTTGCTGTTCATTTTGGCTCCAGGTGCATTTATCGCCCTAGGTTACATTATTGCACTCATTTCGAAATTGAACAAACAAAAAGCATAAGCCAATTAACACCAAAAACCTTTAGTTATGGAATACATCTTAATCATAATATCGGCCATTCTGGTAAACAATATCGTTTTAAACCAATTTTTGGGAGTTTGCCCATTTTTGGGTGTTTCCAAAAAAATTGAAACAGCCATTGGCATGACCGGAGCAGTTGCTTTTGTAATGGTTTTAGCCACTGTAATTACTTTTCTAATTCAATACTACATTTTAAATCCGCTCAACATTGCCTACCTGCAAACCATTTCGTTTATTTTGATAATTGCCGCATTGGTACAACTGGTCGAAATTGTACTTAAAAAAGTTAGCCCTTCGCTTTATCAAGCATTGGGAGTATTTTTACCGCTCATAACAACAAACTGTGCTATTTTAGGGGTCGCAATTTTGGTTATCCAAAAAGAATTCAATTTGATGCAAGGTGTAATTTATGCATTTTCGAATGCTTTGGGCTTTGGTTTAGCCTTGATCATTTTTGCTGGCTTGCGTGAACACCTCGATTTGCAACAAGTACCAAAAGGATTGAAAGGAGTACCCATTGCACTTATTACTGCAGGTATTTTGGCAATGGCCTTCATGGGTTTTTCGGGAATTGTTTAATACCCGAAAAAATAAACAAACTACACCAAAAAGATGCTTACAGAATTGCGTTTTGCTATAAAATTGTTGCTAAAAGCTTGTTTGTATGCGCAATTATATTTTTATCCAGTTCGTGTAGTTCATTTGATTTTGGAATAAAAGTTACCGAAGGAAAAATAATTTACTTGAACGATACAATTTGCGCCAATCAAAGCCATAATACCGGTATTACCAATCACGGAAAGTATGAACTCGACCTTGATAATGATAAAAATATCGATATTACATTTTTAGTAGAAAACCACAGCTTAGGACGGGAATCTTATTATATCTCAAAAATAATACTACAAAACAACTACAGCCTTTTTACCGAAATAGGCACAAAACTAAAACATTCCGAAAATTATAATTACCCCGAAAGCAATTCAGATAAAACGGAAGAGGTAGCAATACCAAAAATATTTTCATTGAGCGATACCATTTCAAATAATTATTCAATAAGCAACGACACAACAACACTCGCCTATAAGTACCACAATGCATATACATCCTATTCGTGGAGCTACGAAATTGGGCAATGGGTAGGTATAGGTGAAAAATATATTGGTTTATACAACCCTGCACAAAAATTATTAAGCTGGATTTTAATTGAATTACCCCAAGCAGATAAGGTATTTATAAAAAGCTACTACTACGAAAAAAAACAGGAAGCTATCATAATTGAATAACACATATTCAGATAAACCAAAAGGTTATAAATTCTGTATGTAGCTCAAATATTTTTTGTTATTTTGGCAGTCGAAATAACTAAAAATTCTAAGCTTGGAAATACATTCAAACATATCGAACCCCATACAAATTCTTGTTTTTGTTATTGCAGCTATATTTGCCATAACTTATGCCGTTTATTATTTCAAAAAAAACAACGACGAATTCAATAAGAACCAAAGGCTCAGCCTAAGCATTATCAAATTCATTTACAGCCTTATAATTGGCATCCTACTCTTATCGCCACTTGCCGAAATAGTTCGCAACCGAACCGAAAAGCCCATACTTGTGTTGGGTATCGACAACTCAGAATCGATGGCAGCCGACTCAGCCAATTTTGAGAAAATTAGCAATTTTATTGCATCGGCACGTACCGAGCTTGGCAATAAATTTCAAATTGAAGCTCTTCTTTTTGATAATACTATTCGCAAAAGTGACTCAATTAGCTTTAACGGAAAAATCTCGAATTATTCAGGCTTCATTAACGAACTCGAAAAACGTTACTTTAACCTCAACCTTGGAGCTGTAGTTCTGTTAGGCGATGGCATATATAACCAAGGCCGAAACCCCGAACAAATAATCGACAACATCAATGCACCGTTTTTCACATTGGGACTTGGTGACACGTCGAGCTACATCGATCAAGCCATAATCGACGTTACCCACAACCCCAACGTATTCATGGGCAATACTTTCCCTGTTGAGGTAGAAGTAAATTTCACCGATTTCAACTATCCAAAAACACAAATCAGCATTTCAATCGATGGAAAATTAGCTGTTTCGGAAAGCATTGAAGTACAACAAGCCAATTACTATTTCCGTAAAACATATAACATTAGCACCGAGCAACTTGGCCTTCGTAATGTAAACATTGCGCTAAGCCCCGTTACAAACGAACACAACAAACAAAATAACCGCTACAATTTTACCATCGAAGTTCACGACAACAAAAAGGAAATACTTGTTTTAACCCAAGGCCCCCACCCCGACATTGGTGCAATTACACAAACCCTTGAACAAAAGGCAAATTACAAAATCACAATAACTCCTATTGCATTGTTCAATGGTAATATCGATAAATATGACTTGGTTGTACTCAACCAGCTACCATCGTTAATGCACCAAAACCACAATGTTTTCAAAAGTATTAAAGAAAATAGCATTTCAACATTGGTAATTGTGGGACCCAACACATCAATTTCGGCTTTAAACAATTTAGAGTTGGGTTTCAAGCTTACACCAACGCTTCTAACCGAAAACAGCGAACCTTTCTTCAATAAAACTTTTCAATTGTTCAGTATTCCCGAAAAAATTGAACAGACCAATGGAATTTACCCACCACTACTCACCTACTATACTCAATACGAACACAATACCGACTTATCAGTTATTGCCTATCAAAAAATAAAAGGAATTGAAATGAATTACCCTTTAATGTTGGCCGGCAATATTGACGAAAGAAAAGTAGGCGCAATTTTTGGCGAAGGTATTTGGCGCTGGAGACTTCGTGAATTTCAAAATTTCGACAATCAAGACATATTTAACCAACTAACAGTCAACCTTTTTAGTTATCTTACCTTACGCGACGAACGCGAACAATTTAAACTGGCGTACCAGCGTATTGCTTCCGAGTCGGTTCCATACAGGTTAAAAGCACAAGTTTTTAACGATATTTTCGAGCCTGTGGCAAATGCCGAAATACAATTTACACTCACCGACTCAACCGGAAGCGAACTCAACTTCTTGTTTGATGTTAATCAAACCGAATACAACCTCAATTTGGGTTTGCTTGCACCCGGAAAATACAGTTTTAAGGCAAGGGCAAACCTTGGCGAAAATGAGTTCGAAAAAACAGGAACCTTCAGTATTCAAGAAGTAAACATCGAACAACAAAACCTAAAAACGAACCTAAAAACGCTGAATATTTTGGCACAAGCCACTGGTGGAAAGTTTTTCTATTTCGATAAAAACCAACAACTGATCGACTACCTGAACAATATTGAAACCATCGAGGCCAAAATTCACAAAGAAAAAAGCACCTTTGAATTAATCGATTGGAAGTGGTACATTTTATTCATCATAGTTTTTCTTTCTTTGGAATGGTTTTTGAGAAAATTCTGGGGCAGTTATTAACGAACCATAAACAAAAAACACAATGCAAAAGCTAATAATAATCGTATTGTTGATATACATTATGCTCCCAACAATGGGACAAATAAAAAAGTTTACTGTTGAGGTGCCCCAAATCCCAAAAATCAAAATTTCCGATTCGATACAAAGCTTTACAATAATGAACCGTAGTATCAACAGCGAGTTTCAAAATTACGACGAATCAAAGCTTCAAATTGAATTCTATCGCAAAAACTTCCATACAAATACTGTTTTACTCGACAGTACTGTTGCCGATACCACAATAAAAGCTTTGGGCGAAATGCTTTACGAGTCGCTTAGGTACGATATTGTTATTCCTGTTGACCGAAACATTTACCGTTTGAGCAGCTACACCGAAACACCCGATCCGCTCGATTGGGAATACGTTCAACTGATATGCGACACATACAATACAGATGCTTTGCTTGCACTCGAAAACATTGCAGTACGTACCGTTACAAACTACCAAACCGGGCATGAATACGACTCTCCCTTTGAAGTTAAATACCATTATGCATCGATGGATTTTTACAGCCGTGCACACTGGCGCATATATTACCCCGACAGCCAAAAAATTTTGGTGGATGTTGCCATGAACGCCGACACGCTGTATTGGGACAATTATGCCTACGACATTAAAGAACTTTTTAAAGAACTTCCAAGCATAAAAAAAGCAGCACAGATTACAGGTATTAATGCAGCTTTGCAATTTACAAACCTTATTGCCCCATCGTGGTACAGTGCCGAAAGGTATTACTACATAACTAAAAACGAACAAATTGACCTTTCGATTAAATTGGCTGCTGAGGGAAATTGGGAAGGAGCACTTGAAAATTGGCTCAAATTTTCCCAAAAAGGTAAACGTTTCGATCAAAGTAAAATAATGCTAAACATAGCCCTTGCATACGAAATGACCGGCGACCTGACATCAGCTATCGAATGGGCTGAAAAATCGCGCCGTTATTACTATCGCGAAGTGGTGAACAACTACCTGAAAGAGTTAATTAAACGACAACAGGTTTTAAACAAATAGCAAATAAAGTGTTACAAGTGCCCTTTTTTTATAAATTTACGGCTCAAAATAACGAATAAACAATGAGACGTATATTTATTTTAGTATTCACCATTTTAATTTTTGCAGCTTGTTCGTTAATCAACAAAGCAACAAGCGAGCCTGCTATAATTATTGAAACTGCAACACTAAAAAATTGCATTGAACTTACTGCACAACAAATTGTTGCCGAAAATTGGATTTCGGAATTTATGCAGGTCAAAAACGAACGACCAACCATTATTACCTCTCGCTTAATCAACAATACCTCGGCAATTCTTGCCACCGATACAATTTATGCATCACTCGACCACGAACTGGCTAAAACAGGTCAATTAAGGGTAATACAGTCAACACCGGGGCAACGTTTGCTAAACCCAATTGAGCTAAGTAAGGCTACTAACATCGACTTTGTACTTTCGATAGCTATACAACCAAATACAGCAAATAAAAAACAGGCCGATGTTGAATTATCGCTATGGAATAGTAAATCGACCACACCACTTCTTATCAAAAGAAATACAATTGAATAAACTACACATATTATTGAATGGACACATTTAAACCAACACAATACAAGCTGGAGTCGCTTTGCTGTGGCACCATTTTCGAAGACATAAACTGGGAATTGAATTGCCCCAAAAACGAAAAGCCATCATTAATTAGGGCTATTTACGAAAAAAAACAAATAAAGGTACACGATAAACTGTCCGGACTATATAAATTTTCAGATTGGCTACCCATTGAACGTACACTCGATGGCTCGGGAGCACCTGTAACTTATAAAAGCGAAGGCTTAGCCAAACACTTGGGTCTTTCGAACCTTTACATCACTTTTAATGGCTATTGGCCCGAACGTGGCGCTTTTATGCAAACAGGTTCGTTTAAAGAATGTGAAGCCTTTGCAGTTTGTGCCCGTAAAAACCCTCACAAAAACAAAACAATGGTTGTGGCATCGGCCGGCAATACAGCACGTGCCTTTGCAAGAGTATGCTCCGAAAACAATATTCCACTTTTATTGTGCATCCCCGAGGACAACCTCGATGCTTTGTGGTTCAGCAAACCATTGGCACCATGTGTTAGGGTTATTGCATCGGCAAAAGGAAGCGACTATTTCGACGCAATACACCTTTCGAACATTGCTGCCGAAATGGACATTTTTTATCCCGAAGGAGGAGCCAAAAACGTTGCCAGACGCGACGGCATGGCGCTTACTGTAGTTTCGGCTGTAACCACCATTGGCCGCATACCCGACTATTATTTTCAAGCCGTTGGCAGCGGAACCGGAGCAATTGCAGCTTGGGAAGCCAACTTGCGTTTTATTGAAGATGGCCGCTTTGGAAATAACAAAATGAAACTGATGGTTTCACAAAATGCTCCTTTTCAACCTATAAAAGATGCATGGGATGTCCGTTCGAGAGACATACTTCCTCTCGACGATAATTTGGCACGCAAACAAGTTGAAATAATTAATGCCAAAGTGTTATCGAACCGTAAACCACCTTACTCAATACTTGGCGGACTGTTTGATGCCCTAACCGACACCAACGGTGAAGTTCTGGTTGCCACTAATGCCCAAGGCGATGCTGCCGCTAAGCTTTTCCTCGATACCGAAGGAAACGACATCAGCTCGGCTGCCGCTATTGCCGTAGCAACTTTAATCGATTCAGTAAAAAATGGCAAGGTAGAAAAAGATGCCACCATTATGCTGAATATTACAGGTGGTGGTGCCGATAAATTTATCCGCGAAAACAAAGTAGTTTACATTCAACCCGAAATGGTTTTCCCTATCGACCCCAACCCGGCCGATGTAAAATCGAAGTTATCATTGATGTTTAAACAGTAAATAATCAATAAATTAAATATAAAATCAATATTTAGGCGTACATTGCGCCTCACTAACAATAGTGCTTGTCCATAATAAAAGGAGAATCTCAATCATTATGAGTCCTTCACAAACAAGCACTTTTTAATTTATTATATGACATTTAACAACTTAGGAATTATCCCACCAATTAAACAGGCCATTGCCGAAGAAGGATACACAACACCAACTCCAATACAACAACAAGCAATACCTATAGTACTCGAAGGAACCGATTTATTGGGATGTGCCCAAACCGGAACTGGTAAAACAGCAGCTTTTGCCATTCCGATATTGCAGCACATGTACCTATCGTCCTTCAAAAACAGCCACAGGCGCAAAATTAAAGCACTCATTGTAACCCCAACGCGCGAACTTGCCATCCAAATTGGCGAAAGTTTCGAAGCGTATGGCAAATACACCCAATTAAGACATAGTGTTATTTTTGGCGGGGTATCGCAGTTCAGCCAGGTTCAACAGTTAAAACATGGAATAGATATTTTGGTTGCAACACCAGGCCGTTTACTCGACCTGATGCAGCAAAACATCGTTCACCTCAACGATATTGAATATTTTGTGCTCGACGAAGCCGACCGCATGCTCGACATGGGCTTTGTGCACGATGTAAAAAGAATAATCAAAGCGCTGCCAGCAAAAAGGCAATCGTTGTTTTTTTCAGCTACCATGCCATTATCCATTGTTGCTTTGGCCGAAACCATTCTGAAAAACCCTAGCAAAGTATCGGTTACCCCCGAATCGACCACCGCTGAAACCATCGACCAATCGCTATACTATGTTAGCAGAGACAACAAACGTAAATTATTGGTTGATTTGTTAAGCGACAAAAACATTAACACTGCACTGGTTTTCACACGTACAAAATACGGAGCCGACAAACTATCGCGCATATTAAACAAAAGTGGCATTAAGGCCGAAGCATTGCACTCGAACAAATCGCAGCAAGCCCGTCAAAACGCGCTAAAAAGTTTTAAACTTAAAACCACAAAAGTACTGGTAGCTACCGATATTGCTTCACGAGGTATCGATGTTGATGAGCTTTCGTGCGTAATCAATTACGAAATACCCAATATTTCGGAAACCTACGTACATCGCATAGGCCGAACAGGAAGAGCTGGTTCATCGGGCAGGGCAATTTCGATGTGCGATACCGACGAAATGGTTTACATTCGCGACATACAAAAGCTTATTGCAATGCGTATTAAAGTAGTTGCCGACCATCCGTACCAACTCGATAAAAGTTTGCTAACCGAAACTAAGCCACAAGCAAAACAACAAAGCAATCAACAACAACGCCGTAAAAGTGGAAACTATTCACGCAAAAGAAGGTTCAGCAAAAGCAATTAACAAACATTAAATGGAAAGTTGGAATAATGGATGTTTGCTGTATTGAGTAAAAATTTAACAAATACTACTTGTACCAACTCGAATACATGTGGTAATTATTAGCAATGCGTTCAATTTCGCCTTTAAGCAATTCGGGGCTGATGTCTTTTATTTTTTTTGCTGGTGAACCGGCATACACCGAACCACTTTCAACAACTGTACCCTTGGTAACAACTGCCCCTGCAGCAATTATCGAGTTGCTTTCGATAACAGCATCGTCTAAAACTACTGCATTCATACCTATCAGCACATTATCGTGAATGGTACAACCATGTACAATTGCACCATGAGCAATCGATACGTTATTCCCAATATTGGTTGGCGATTTCTGATATGTAGCATGAATAACTGCATTATCTTGAATATTAACATTATCGCCAATTTTAATGTAATGAACGTCGCCACGAATAACAGCTCCGAACCAAACGCTACACCCGGTGCCCATTACCACATCGCCAACAATTGTAGCATTTTCGGCTACAAAACAATTATCGCCAATTTCCGGGCTTTTATCTTTCAAAGGAACAATTAATGCCATAAGTAAATTTTTCATTTAAAAAGAAACAAAATAAACGCATATTTGATCAACCCAATAAAAAGCAGTGTGATTTTTAAGTTAAAAATTATGATGAATTTTTAATGAATCGAAGAATATATTGAATTTTCGAAAGAGTTGATTATTTTTGCTGATGTAAAAAGCTAACAAAAGTCATGTTTTTTTACTGACCGAATTAATAAAAAACCGATCTATTTCGGATTAATTTCGAATCGACAACTACATTAATATATTTACCATGACAAAGGATACAAAAGTAATTGAATTGGAAGAAGTAGCCATCCGTTTTTCCGGCGATTCGGGCGACGGCATGCAGCTAACCGGTACTTTGTTTTCCGATGCCACAGCACTGGCGGGGAACGACATTTCAACTTTTCCTGATTATCCATCAGAAATTAGGGCACCACAAGGAACTGTAGGTGGGGTTTCGGGTTTTCAGGTACATTTCGGAAAAAAGAAAATTAATACACCGGGCGACAAAGCCCATGTATTGGTAGCAATGAACCCCGCCGCAATTAAAGCAAATGCGAAATATCTCGAACCAGCAGCAACCATAATTTTCGACTCCGACTCGTTTACCGAAAAAAACCTTAGCAAAGCTAAATTTTCGACCAACGACCCGTTTACCGAATTGAACCTTCAGGATTACAACAAAATTGCTGCGCCAATTACCAGCATGACCAAAGAAGCTTTAATCGACACCCAAATGGACAACAAAATGGTGTTGCGAAGCAAAAACATGTTTGCATTAGGTTTGGTTAGCTGGATGTTCAACCGTCAGCTCGATGTTATTGAAGAAGCATTAAAAGAAAAATTCGGTAAGAAACCGGAAATACTTCAAGCCAATATAAATGTTTTGCATGCAGGCTACAATTATGGCATGAACATGCAACACACAACACCTCAATACCTGGTGCCTGCAGCAAATATCGAAAAAGGTATTTACCGCAATATTAGTGGAAACATGGCAACAGCATGGGGCTTAATTGCCGGTGCCGAAAAAGCCGGCATCCAACTTTTCTTGGGTTCGTACCCCATTACACCTGCTACCGAAATACTGCAAGCCCTTTCGGAACGTAAAGACCTTGGCGTTAAAACCTTTCAGGCCGAAGACGAAATTGCAGGTATTTGTACAGCAATTGGCGCATCGTATGCTGGTTCGTTGGGGGTAACCTCAACATCGGGTCCCGGCTTGGCGCTTAAATCAGAAGCCATTAACCTTGCCATTATGGCCGAGCTGCCTTTGGTAGTAGTGAACGTTCAACGCGGCGGTCCCTCAACCGGTTTACCAACAAAAACCGAACAGTCGGATCTTATGCAAGCCTTGTGGGGGCGTAATGGCGAAAGCCCAATGGTTGTAATTGCAGCAAGCACACCTAACGACTGTTTCGACTATGCTTTTAAAGCCGTACAAATTACACTTGAACGCATGACACCTGTTATGCTGCTTACCGACGGATTTTTGGGCAATGGCAGTGAACCTTGGAAAATTCCAAACATGGCCGACCTACCCGAAATCAAAAAACACATTGCTGCCGATCCGGCCAAATTTAAAGCCTACCGTAGGCTCGACGAAACATTGGTTCGCGAATGGGCTTTCCCCGGAATGGAAAATTTCGAACACCGCATTGGAGGCCTCGAAAAAGACGAATCGGGAACAGTTAGCCACGACCCCGAAAACCACCAACGCATGTGCGAAATCAGGGCACAAAAAGTTGCCAATGTTGTAGATATGATTCCAAACATTGAACCCTACGGTTGCCCCGAAGGCGATGTTCTAATTGTAGGTTGGGGCGGAACTTACGGCCACTTGGTTAGCGCAGCCCGCGACCTTTGCAACGAAGGCAAAAAAGTTGGTTTGGCTCACTTTAACTATATTAACCCACTACCGGCAAACACGGCCGATATTTTTGCCAAATACAAAAAAATTATTGTATGCGAACTCAACCTCGGGCAATTTGCAGCATTCCTACGCGACAAATTACCTCAATTCACATACAATCAATACAACAAAGTTAAAGGTTTGCCCTTCCTAGTTGAAGAAATCAAACAAAGTGTAACCAAATTATTGGAGGAATAACAATGGCCGAATTCAATTATACAGCAAAAGATTTTAAAAGCGATAACGAAGTACGCTGGTGCCCAGGTTGTGGCGACCACGCCATTATGAACGCTGTTCAAAGGGTGATGGCCGAACAAGGGCTAAACAAAGCCGATTATGCAGTTATTTCTGGTATTGGTTGCTCATCGCGATTCCCGTATTACATGAACACTTATGGTTTTCATACCATTCACGGACGTGGCTCGGCTATTGCCAGCGGTGTTAAAAGTGCAAACCCAAAACTGCACGTTTGGCAAGTTACAGGCGATGGCGATGCTTTGGCTATTGGAGGGAACCATTTCATCCACATGGTAAGACGAAATGTCGATATTAACGTACTACTTTTTAACAACAAAATTTACGGCCTTACTAAAGGGCAATATTCACCTACTACCGACCGAGGAGCAAAAACGAAAACTTCGCCTTACGGTACTGTCGAGGATCCATTTATTCCTGGTCAGCTGGTTTTAGGCTCACGAGGAACTTTCTTTGCCCGTAGCATAGATGGCAACATGAAAATGAGCCAGGAAATTTTGGCCGAAGCAGCAAATTTTAAAGGCACTTCGGTAGTCGAAATTTTGCAAAACTGCGTCATATTTAGCCATGGAATTCACGAATTGATTACCAAAGGCGATGATCGTGAAAACAAGCAAATTTATCTTAAGCACGGCGAGAAAATGATTTACGGCGTTAACCGAGACAGGGGCCTTGTACTCGAAAACGGTAAACTTAAAGCTGTTACCATTGGACAAAATGGTTATACCATTGATGATATACTGGTTCATAATGCCAAAGATAACGACCTGTACCTTCACTCGGCACTCATTAACATGACCCTACCCGACTTTCCGGTTGCTTTTGGTGTTATTCGTGCTGTTGACGCACTAACTTACGATTATGCTATGGAAGCACAAATTGAAGAGGTTCAACAAACCAGCAAAATAAAATGCTGCGACGACCTTTTCCGTAGCGGAAACACCTGGGAAGTAAAATAAACTATTAAGCTCTTCAAAATTATTCACATAAAAGGCTGTCGAAACCATAATCGGCAGCCTTCTTTGTTTTGCAAAATTCATAATAACATTGCTTATTTATTTAATACTTCAAACTAGGCTTATTTTTTAAAAAAATTATTTCGCCCGATCACATTTTTTAATATCTTTGCAGCCGCATAAACAAAGGGGGATGATCCCCTTATCTATGGTACCTTGGCCGAGTGGCTAGGCAGCGGTCTGCAAAACCGCGTACGGCGGTTCGATTCCGCCAGGTACCTCAAAAGCTTCGATTTTCATCGAAGCTTTTTTATTAACCCATTTTTAAAGTGATCCCAAATTTAAACGAATTAAAAGACCCGGGGCTATTGTTGTTTAATTCCTTCGGAATAATTTTCCCTATGCTTTTTAAATTGATCTCTGAAATTTGTTGTCTCCACTACTAACTTAATTTAATCCATCTTTAGCTTTCCAAATTTGACGATTATAAAAGTTTATATTCCTTAAACACTTAAATAATTAAGGGCTTGTGCAATTGATTTGTCATATATTTCAGAAACAGCTTTAAATCTTGTAAACAACATCAGTCAATATTATTCACGAATTAGCTATCGCTGAACTTTGCTTCGTAGCTTTATTCTCCCTGATTGTATTAATCAAGTAAAATTATAATTTATCCACCCGAATATTTAAGTGATCCATAATAGTTGAGGTTCAACATTCTTGGGAATCAGGAATAGAGAAACTTATAATTGTTCCCTGACCTAAAGTACTCTCAACCCATATTTTACCACTATGCTTATCAATAAAATCTTTACAGAGCAACAAGCCAAGTCCTGATCCTGTTTCATTTGCAGTACCTTTTAATGAATCAACAGGTTTAAAGCTAAACAACTTATCAATGGTTTCTTATTTCATGCCAGTACCATTGTCGGCTACTCTTATAACTGTTTCTAAGTGATCATGAAAAGCTGACACTTCAATCTTTCCACTTTTTTCGGTGAATTTAATTGCATTTGAAACCAGATTTCGAAGTATTGCTTTAAACATATAGATATCTACATTAGAGTTCAGCGCCTCTTTTATGTTGCTTTTTATTTCAATGTTTTTAAAAAGTGCTACAGGTCTCAGTATATCTAAAACCTCTTCAATTTTATCGGTAACATTAACGGATACAGGCGAATAAGTTAATTTTTTGGATTGAACACTTGCCCAAAGCAAGGT
>DAOSWJ010000043.1:0-15401 GCA_035380005.1 Prolixibacteraceae bacterium
CGAGGTCGAGCTCAAGCTCACGTAAGTTCATTTTTGTACGGTTGTAAGTAAAAATTGGCTGATCGAACTGCAAACGTACATTGTTACTGAACGAGTTGATTGCCGGATTGTTATTGAGCGAATTGCTTTGGAAACCAAAACGGTTAACTAGGCTTAAAGTACCATCGGTTGCTTTAATGGGCTGTACAACGCTAAAAGTACCGCTCGAACCCATATTTTCGTAATTTCGCCACTCCTGAAAATCCTGCGAATACTCACGGGTGTTATTGTAAGTAAAAGGGCTTACATTTAAAAAGAATTTTGATTTCAAACCTGCCCTTTGAGCATTGAGCGATTCGCGGCTTCGTAAAAGGTTAAGTTTCGATTGCACGATCGACGGGCTGTTTTCGTAAGCAATTTCGAGTGTACGTTCGAGTGTGAGCAAATCCTGCGCATTAATGGTCAAGGTATTAAACCCTAGCAGGATAAGCGCAATAAAAAAGTAAGATTTAGTTCTCATGCTATTTGTATTAATTATTTTAACGTTGAAGAGTCCATTTAACTGCATCGGCTACAATTCTGTCGGCTCCGCCTTTGTCGGTAAGTACTACCTCCGAAGTGTCGGACGAGAAATAAAATGAGCCTAACAAATTCCAACCTGTTTCAAAGTTCTTAACTTCGATAGCTATTTCTTCGTTACCATCGTCGTGTTTTATATTATAAATGTAGGAACCTTCGGGTTCTGAATTTCCCCTACCTCGACCTCTGCCAGGACCGAAACGTCGTTGTTCGTTCAAATAAACATAAATATCGTAATATCCTGGTGTAGGTATTTTTTGTTTCCAGACGGCATATTTACTACCATTGCCTGAGCGAATAACCATTGCAGAATGTTCAATTTCGCCAAAATAATCACTATTAGCCATTAAACTCCATGTTGATGGTGCCTGTCCAAAACCTTCGCCAACAAATTCGCTTGGATTGTCTTTTTTCTTACGTTGCTCAACCCATTGTCTTAACGGGTTGTTCATTGAAGGATCAATAATCGAAAACCCCACATCTTTATTATCTACAATAAGCTCATCGGGAGAACGCATTACAACCGGGCTGTCGATAACTTTCTCGTACTCATCAGTAACAACTTTATCAATTTTTTCTGATCGTAAGCCAAAAGTCATCGAACTTGACGGAATATTTTCCGAAAGCAAAGTGTTAAAAGTTAGCGAGCGAGGCATTTCGTTCAGTGCAATCTGAATTTCTTTGGTTTGATTGGCTTCAATTAAAAAAATGCGCTCTTCGGGCTCAGGCATCATAAAGCCACCGCCCATAAAACCACCACCTCCACCGCGTCGGCCTTCACCTAGCATGAACGAAAATTTCACCAAACCATCAACTTCGTTGTAGTTTGT
Organism: Prolixibacteraceae bacterium; assembly: GCA_035380005.1. Lineage (GTDB taxonomy): Bacteria > Bacteroidota > Bacteroidia > Bacteroidales > Prolixibacteraceae > Roseimarinus. The sequence goes on from DAOSWJ010000043.1 coordinate 1,389, forward strand.
CACCTTGGTTCGAACCAGAAAAACAGCTTGAGACTGATCGATTGTTTCAATCACATCGACACTACCCAAGCCAAAAGCAGGTAATTTATTTATTGTGTACCAATCGGTTAATATATTTTCAATTTGAACACCTTGGTCAGCGTTCAAAGATTTCACCAAATTATCGTATTTAATTTCGACATAGCTATTGTTGTATAAATAATCGAGTATATATTGATTAAAATCAAATCCGCTTACTTGTTTTTCCATCCATGTAAGTAAGTACGAACCTTTTACCTTCAATACATTATTTACAATTTGACGATCGGTTTCTTCCGAAATAATTTGTTTTAAACTACGTTCTTTGAGTTGTAAATTTGCTTGTTCGTTTTCTCCTATGCCTGTAATACGGGCCATAAACATTGCACGCGGGTTGTCGCTCCCCTGCATTAGGTAACTTTCGAATGCATAATTTAATACCGGACAAACATCAGAAGTAATGTAATTAACAAAGTAAAAATAGTTGGGAAAAATATTAAACGGGTTACTGCTGGTTTGCATCGATGAGTTGAAACTCATACTTGCATCTTGCGAAGTAAAAGTTGAGCGCAAAAAGTTGGCAAATACCCGTGCTTGAATTTCCTTTTCGCTTAGTCCCTCTTTGTTTCGTTCGCTATCGCGCCTAATGCGTCGCTCCGACGAAGCAAAATCGGCTTGCGTAACATTGTAACCCCATTCGGGGAAATTAATTATTTGAGGTTGAACATTAGCTAAAGTCGATGTCCAAGAATGAGGTAACGAAACAAACTGTGCGGGTGCTTCAACTAATGTAAATTGCTGATATGGATAAAACAATCCCAATGGGCGTTCGAAATCATCAATAAACTCGAGCAAAAGCGACGAGAGGGTATCGTTAAGTTCCGACACGTATTTTGAATAGTAGTTGTGACCACGAACATGCGCAAGAGTAATTTTTATACCCTCAATATCAATTTGTTTTTCTTCAAATTGGGCAATATTTAAAGACAATTGCGGTAGTGGATCGCGAATTTCGAAACGATATTCAATGCTGTCGGTAGTGGTGCGAATGCCTTGCGAAACAGGGAGCATGCCAGGCTTCGACTTTACAGTAAGGTCGAAATTTGTAAATTGCTGCCTAAATATTGCTGGCCGGCTAGGATCATAAGCTATACCTGGTATCGGATACCAAAGAATTTCTTTATTGAGCAGCACATAATTCTTTGAATAAAAACCATATTGGCGATCGGTACGTAAAGTCATTGCTCGTTCAATACCAAAAAATTCTTCATCGGGATTATCCAAATAAGCAACATTCATGTTAGGAATACCCGAATAATGAATAGTAATTGTAGTTTCGTGTTTTGCAAGCAATGCATTCAATGGGAATACATTGAGCATTAATCCTTTCTGTTCAAATTCTATTTGCTGATTATTTGATTCAACTTTCGTTACCTCGAGATCGGGGTTCAAACTGAATAAAAAAGTATCGATTGCTGATTCATGATTATTATACAATGTAATTGTTGAACGGGCATTCATTTGCTCGGCATATTCAATATAAATTGATGCCTTTTGCATTTGTGGCACAACATTGTCGAAATTCTCAGAAGCATTAGTATAAAACTCTTTACGTTCATTTATTGCAACATTCTTCTGATTAACAACCATATACAAACCAGCTATTGCTGCACTAGTCAATACTAAACTACTTATAGCAATTAGCCACTTCGAAGTTGGTTTGTTGGGCAAGCGATTGAGTTGCCATGTGCTAAACATTATTAAGCCTAAACCAAGCAAAAAGTAAGACAAACGCTGAAATAAAATTGTTTCGGGTGCAGCAAAACCAACAATATCGGAATAAGGCATGGGCATTGCAAAAACCATATAATCGAAAACATAGTTGGCTTTTTCGCCCAAATAAAAAAGAATTAGCGCAATATAGCCCAATAATAAAATAAACGTAACCGGCTGATTCTTAATAATTGTCATTAATTCATACGACAAACCAATAATGAAAATCAATGATGGAATGCTTATTAAAACAAAGTAAAGAACAATGGGTATTAATCTAAATTCAACCTGTTTCGATATGAACAAAAAAATTGAAACTATTACAATAACAATAATATTCAAAACAATAAATACAGTAAGCAAAGCAATAGTTTTTCCGCTTATATATTCAAAATTTGTCATCGGGCGGGTAAACAAAACTTCCGAAGTGTTCAGCTTTTTATCGCGTTTCAGAAAATCGGTAGCCAAAAACACGGCAATAACCGATTGAAAAATATTCAATAAAAACATTGCTGAATATATAAGCGACGAAGGCATGCTCCTGAACATCCAGGTAAAAGGATTGTTGTCGAAAAATGTTGCGCCACTAAACATGCTGATTACAAATACCGAAAGAATGGAAAAGATACGGAAAAACCAACTTCTGAAAAGAATTTTTCTTTCGAACTTCGCAATAGATTGAATATTATATAAGCTATTCATTTTATGTGATTTACAGACTATTTAGTATTGATTCGGTTTTATGTTCCATGTAATAAACATAGGCATGTTCGAGGGTTGGATCGATTGCTGAATGCTGATATCCATTTGCATGTTCGGCTACAACTTCGAGATCCCAACCTCCAATTGAAGGCACTGTAGATATTACATTAAAATTGACATTAATTTCGTCGAATTGCTCGTGAGTGGCATGTATGCGCCATACTTTGCCTTTTGCTTCGTTTATCAGTGATTCGGGCGAGCCATCGAAAACAATACGGCCATTACGAAGCAATACAGCATGGCTGCACGTACTTGAAATATCGCCAACGATGTGTGTACTTAAAATGATTATTACATCGCGGGTACTTATTTTGGTTAGCAAATTCCTAAAACGGATACGTTCATCAGGATCGAGGCCGGTTGTCGGTTCATCAACAATAATAATGCGGGGGTCGCCAATAAGTGCTTGAGCAATCCCTAAACGACGTTTCATACCACCCGACAAATTGTTGGCATACCTTTCGCGAACTTCGAAAAGGCCAACTTCTTCAAGCATTTCGTCAACATTATCGCGCCGTTTACGATTATCTTTTAATCCACCCAAACGTGCTGAATAATCTAAAAACTCCCATGTTTTTAGTTTTGGAAAAGCACTAAAATCTTGAGGTAGATATCCTGTATATGAGCGAATTGATTTTCGGTTTTTACTTAATGGCATACCATTTACATATACCTCGCCTGATGTAGCGTTCATTAATGAAACCAATATACGCATCAAAGTTGATTTTCCGGCACCGTTTGAGCCCAATAGTCCAAACATCCCGTTTTCAATTTCGATATTTACCGAATTTAGGGCCTTGTGCCCATTACTATAAATCTTTGTGAGGTTTTGAATTGATATGTTCACCTTTTTCGTTTTATGTCAATACGCCATTTGATGACATAAGTCAATAAAGGTTTAAAGTTAAGTAACATTAAATAAAAAAAAACCTCCGGATCTGGAAAAATCCGGAGGAATCTGGAAAATCTGAATTGGTTATGGAAATATTCTTTAAAAATTGACAACGGACAATCATTAACCGTTGATCAATTACACTACAAAAAAAAACATAATTCACAAAAACCGGAAAAATATGTAGTGCACAGGCCATTTTAGGGGTGAAACAAATATAAAGAGGGGTGAAATCATACATAATGGGGTGAAATATTTCTCATAAGAATCAATTCCAATCACTATATTTTTCTCTTGTCACATCAATAAAAAATATATCTTTACACGCGTCAAAAAAAAATAATAGTAAAAAATGTTATTGAAACAATCGGTACCCGAATATTTGACCAACCGCAAGAACATTTTTGTTCAAGTGGCTTTTACGGCGCTTTTCGCATACATTTTCATTAATATTTATCGTCCATTTGGTTATGATAGCTGGTACAAGGCTGAAAAATGGGAATTGATTTTTGCCTCGGCAGGAGTTGTTTTAGCTGGTATGATTGTAATTATACTTAGCAGAATAGTATTACTTCGCCTGAAAAAAGAACACGAAGTAACCTTTGCCATGTACATTTGGTTTATTGTAGCAGAAATATTCTTCATGGGAGGTTTTTTCACATCGTTCGAAATATTCATTTTAAAAGATAAACGAAGCCCTATATTGCTAATGTTCAATGCAATCCAAAACACTTCGCTTATTTTATTAATCCCTTATACTGTAACTATACTATACTTTGCATGGAGCGATATAAAAAAGAAATTTGAAAGTATGGTTCAGCAATTTCGTTCTCCATCGGATTTGTTTATTCCCATAAGAGACGATAAAGGACGACTTAAAGCAACCATTAAGTGCTCCGATTTGCTATTTCTTGAATCGAATGACAACTATATTATTATTTATTACCTCGACAATGAAAAAGAAAAAAAGATGATGATTCGGAATTCGCTTAAAAATATAGAAAAAACACTGCGGGATTATCCGATAGAACGCATTCATCGGAAATATGCAGTTAATGTAAAAAACGTCAAAATGATGATTAAATCAAACAAAGGGTACGATTTGATTATTAAATCACCAAAAACACACAGCATACCGATTTCGAAAAGTTACCAAAATCGCATCACTGAATTATTAAACATCAAGTAAAAAAATGCAACGCGAAATAAAAATAACATCTGATGGATCGCCTACATTATATCTCCCCGATATAGATGAACATTTTCATTCGTTTAAAGGGGCAGTTCAAGAAACCATGCACGTTTTTATCAATGCCGGATTTAATTCAATTAATAAGAATGAGCTAACTATTCTCGAAATTGGCTTGGGTACAGGCCTAAATGCATTAGCAACATTTTTTGAAGCGCAAAAATCGAATAAAAAAGTGCACTATATTGGCATTGAAAAATACCCGCTTATAGAAGACGAATACAAAAAAATAAGATTTACTCAATATTTTGGTTTACAGTCAGATACTGTATTTAATCAAATTCACCACTTGCCATGGGAAAAACAACACCAACTGGCAAACAATTTTAGTTTAACCAAAATAAAAGCCGACCTAACACAATTTGAATTCAAAACTTTACCCAAAATCGATTTGGTTTATTTCGATGCATTTGCACCCGACAAACAACCCGAATTGTGGATGCCCATAATTTTTGAGCAAATTTTCAATTTATGTGATGAAAACGCAGTATTAACAACTTACAGTGCAAAAGGCGAAATACGTCGAAGACTTTTAAGTGTAGGTTTTGAAGTACAACGACTTCCCGGGCCTCCTGGAAAACGTGAAATGATAAGAGCAACAAAACATACCACAGCTTTGTAAAAAGCTAAAATATAAGTATGCATTTGTATTGGGGTTCTTCTTTTTTAACTATTTTCGCATGAATTTGTAATGCGGGATAATTTGTCCCGCTAAATTTTTTTAAAAAATACGATATTATGTCTTTTGAAACACAAGTAGAGAAATTTAGTTATGCAATTGGCTTAAGCTTGGCCAGTAACTTATTACAGTCGGGCATAAACAAAGTTGAACTCGAAGCGCTTTTCGAAGCAATTTCGGATGTTATGGCCGGCAAGCAACCACAAATTTCGCCTCAGGAAGCTAATCAGGTTATCGAAACTTACTTTAAGGACCGACAAGCTAACGAAGGGGCAAAAAATGCCAGCGAAGGTGAAACCTTTTTGGCAAAAAACAAACTTGAAGACGGAGTTGTGGAACTTGCAAGTGGGTTACAATATAAAATATTAGCCGAAGGTACAGGTTCAAAGCCATCTGCTACCGATAAAGTAAAATGCCATTATCATGGAACATTAATAGATGGAACTGTATTCGACAGCTCTGTACAACGAGGTACACCGGCCGAATTTCCGGTAAACGGCGTTATAAAAGGCTGGGTAGAGGCACTTCAAATGATGCCAGTTGGTTCAAAGTGGCGTTTGTTCATCCCTTCGCACCTGGCATACGGCGATCAAGGTGCCGGTGGAAGTATTGGCCCTAAAGCAACCCTAATTTTTGATGTTGAATTAATTGATATAGTTTAATAACTTACTTAAAATGAAAGCAATAAATTTATTTTCTATCATTGTTGTGCTGATTGTTGTTCTTTCAGCTTGCAACCAAAAATCATCATCGTTTAGTAGCAATGCCAAGGTGAATTCCGAAGCCGACACAGTAGCCCTTTCAGTGGGTTATACATTGGGAGGAAACCTTAAAAAACAGTTTGGCGACGTTAATCCTGAACTGGTTGCACAAGGCCTTATTGCTGCATTTAACGACGAAAAAAATCCTTTGTTTGAAAAAGAACAAGAAGCAGACGTGGTTATAAGGGCATACCTTCGTAAAGAAAGCGAACGTGCAGCAGAAAGAAACTTAAAAGCCGGGCAAGAATTCCTTGAGGAGAATGCTAAGCGCGAAGGCATAACAGTTACCGAAAGTGGCTTACAATACGAAGTTGAAAAAGAAGGTGAAGGAGCAAAACCAACAGCAACTAGCACTGTTAAAGTACACTACCATGGTACAACTATCGATGGTGAAGTTTTCGACAGCTCAGTTGAGCGCGGTGAACCTATCGAATTTCCATTGAATGGTGTAATTAAAGGATGGACCGAAGGTTTACAACTGATGAGCGTAGGCTCTAAATACAAATTTTATATTCCTTCAGATTTAGCCTATGGTGCTCGTGGTGCAGGTGGCAATATTGGTCCAAATTCAGCACTTATTTTCGAAGTAGAATTAATTAGCATTGTAGAATAAGCCCTATAATATTATGAGTTTAGACATTAAAGGACGACTAATTCAAATTTTGCCTGTTCAAAGCGGCACCAGTAAAGCTGGTAACGAATGGTCGAAACAAGAATTCGTAATTGAAACTAGTGAAGAACAATTTCCAAAAAAAGTATGCTTTACACTTTTCGGCGATAAAGTATCGCTTTTAAACGGGATAAATAATGGCGATGAAGTAGAAGTTGCCTTCAACCTCGAATCGCGTGAGTTTAGCGGCAAATGGTATCACAACATCAATGCTTGGAGAATAAGCAAAGTTGCTCAAGGTGCAGACCAAAACAACACACCAGGCTTTGGTCCAAACGATGTTCCACCACCTCCCGCATCAGCTACCGACGATGGCCCATTTCCAAACGATTTACCATTTTAATCAATAAATATAAAAGCCGTTGCATTTGTAACGGCTTTTTTATTGCATTTTATCGTTAGCAATACTTATCGGACTAGCATACACTTTTTAAGCTATATTACTTCACACCTTTTTGCAACAGCAAACAGCATTCTTTTGCATTAAAACACTTATTCTTAAGCTTCTTGTTCATATCGAACTCAACAATCTTAATTGGCCTGCTTTGCCCTGGATTAAAAGCTATTTATCGTTCTAAACTGAACAACAAAGTTGTGCATCAAAAACTTGAATTGCCCCTTCTTTTACAAAACAACATTGGACAAAAAAACGGTGTACAGGATTTTTTTCCTACACACCGTTTTGTTTATCTCCTGTCCTTAATCAATAAGGAAAAGTTAATTTTCACTTTTATTCGGTAACTGGTTCTTCAGCTTGTTCGTCGCCAACAGTTTCGATTGCTTCGGGCGAGGTTGGGAACATAGCATCGGTTGATGGATCAACAGCTGTTTGAACTTTATTCATAATAACTGAATCCTGACTAACTTGGCCGCGTTCAACAAAAGCACTGGCCATAATGCAAAGGAACAACAAAGCTCCGGCCAAAGCCCAAGTGGCTTTTTCCAAAAAATCGGCTGTACGGCGTACGCCCATAATTTGATTATTTCCTGAGAAATTTGAGGCCAAACCTCCGCCTTTCGATTTCTGAACCAAAACGATCAGTACCAATAAAAGGCACACAATAAATATTAAAACAATTGCAAGCGTGTACATCTTAATTATTCTTTAGATATTAATTTTTTGATTTCTTCAATTTGATGCGCAAAGTAACTATTTTTTTTCGGGAATTTCAAACTTAATTTCTCATAAGCTTTTATTGCTTCCGAATACAGGCCTTGTTTCACATAAATGCCTGCCAGTGTTTCAGTTATAAGGCCATCATCAACAACATTTTTTTCGGGTTTAGGTAAAATCTGCTGATCGGCTTTCGATTTTTTTCGGTGCTCGATCGTCGGATTATGGCTGATGAATTTATCGATTAAATCTGCATCTAAACTGTTGTTTGAACCAGGCTTTTCAGGCAATTCTTTATCGAACTGATAGGTGTGATGATCGATAAAATGCTCACCTGTTGTAGTTTTAGCCAATTTATCATCGGAAAAAAACTGGCTAAATGCTTCTTTGTCGTATGGCAATAATTGAAATTCAAGTTTTTCGTTATTGTGTTCGGTAAGCAATTTAAAAAGTTTCACCCTGTCGGGAACAAAAATGGCATTTTTTTCCAGCTCGGCTTCGAAACGGTAACTGCCAATATTTACCAAATTGCGTAAATACAGCATTCGGGCAACAGAAAAATACGGATAATCGTCGATTATTTCTTTCAAGCCTTGCAAGGTTTCGTTATTAAGCTCGCCCGGATGTTTCAAATAATATTTAAACTCTTCTTTTGTCAAAACTTACCAATTTGCAACCGATTTGTTAAAAATATCGTCAACTATCTCTTTTACAATCTGTTCGACCAATTGATCTTCTACGTCACTTATTATTTGATCGCTGTTAAAATCGGCATAAGCCGAAAACTCGGTATCGAAATCGTTATCGGGATCAATATTGTTTGTAAAAACTACTTTTATGCGTACAGTAAGCCTGCTTTGGGCCGCAACTGCATCGCCTGTAACCGAAATAGGTTTAATATCGTAAGCAGTTATTGCACCTTCGAATTCAAGGTCGCCACCATCGTTCAAAAAATCGAGGTTGGTTTGTCGGGTAAACTTATCGCGCAAAGCATCGGAAAAGTAATCGCTCAGTGTTGGGTTTATTAATGTAGCCCTGTTCGGAAAATCGTAAACAGTATACGTTTTTACCAATGGCGAAATTGAAGCTCCGGTAAACGAATACTTTATTTTACAAGCACTTGTAATCAACAAAAGTGCAATGCCTGTTACCATCAAATTTCTGATCAATTTCGACATAAGGTTTTTTTGCTTTTAATTTAGTTGATGTCGTATTCCTTTATTTTGCGATACAAAGTACGCTCCGAAATTCCCAGCTCTTGAGCAGCACCTTTGCGCTTACCATTGTGCTTTTGCAAGGCAAGTTGTATCATTTCTTTTTCTTTTTTCTCGAGCGACAACGATTCTTCAACAAACTCCTCGGTATCTTCAATATTTTGAGTTTTATCGATTACCGGGGCTACGTTCTGGCTTACGTTGAATGGCTTCATATTAGGTTTAAACTCATCGGGGGCAACATCTATTTCGTCATCGCCATATAACTTATTAATTATTCGTGCATTATCGGAATGGAAGCGATGAGTATCAACGTCGTTGTTCATTAGGTCGAAGACCAGTTTTTTCAAATCGGTCATGTCTTTTTTCATATCAAAAAGCACTTTATAAAGTATTTCGCGTTCCGACGAAAAGGCATTCTCATCTGATTTTTGATACAAAGCAGGTAACTGATGCTCATGAAAATGGGGCAAATATCCTCTCATGATTGAACCTGATATATTTCGTTCTTTTTCAATAATCGAAATCTGCTCGGTTATATTTTTAAGCTGACGTACATTACCTGGCCATGGGAACGTAGTAATTACATGCCTTGCTTCGTCGTCGAGGCGCAAAGCAGGCATCCTGTAACGTTCGGCAAAATCGTGCGCAAATTTTCTAAAAAGCAAAACAATGTCGTCTTTTCGTTCGCGCAAAGGTGGCACAGCTACCGGAACAGTATTTAGCCTGTAATACAAATCTTCCCTGAACTTATTATCGGCAATAGCTTTAATTATATCGACATTAGTAGCAGCAACAACACGCACATTGGTTTTAAGCACATCCGACGATCCAACCTTAATAAATTCGCCGGCTTCGAGCACCCTCAAAAGCCGAACTTGTGTTGAAAGCGGCAACTCCCCTACTTCGTCGAGAAAAATGGTACCACCATCGGCTACTTCGAAATAACCTTTACGATCGCTCAGCGCACCTGTAAAAGATCCTTTTACGTGACCAAATAATTCAGAATCGATAGTTCCTTCGGGAATTGCACCACAGTTTACAGCAATGTATTTACCATGTTTGCGAGCCGAAAATTGATGAATAATTTGCGGGAAAATTTCTTTACCTACACCACTTTCGCCGGTAATAAGCACCGACAAATCGGTAGGGGCAACCTGTACGGCAACTTCAATAGCTCGGTTTAACCCCGGGGCATTACCAATTATCCCAAACCTTTGTTTTATATCTTGTAAATCGACCATAAATAACTAACTACTAAAAAAAACTGCACTTTTTTCAGACTAAACTGCCAAAGTTACAATTTTTGATAAATAAAAGTTCCGCTTAAAGAATTTTTAACGCTGTATTGATGGCTATTCTTCAGGTTGTTTAAGGGCTTCTACCTCGTCTTCGTCTTCATCATCGGCGTAATCATCGAACTGATCATCGGTCGCATCAAAAAATGGTTCGTTGGGCTCTTCAACAGGAGTTGACTCAGGTGTCTGCGAAACCGACACAACTTTATCTTGCAATTCAACATCGTCGTATGGAAAAACATCTGCAATGGTGCTTAACTGAATTGATGTACAAACATACGGAACAAGCATATACGACAAACCTTCTTCAAGGCGTTTTAATGCATGCTCAATATCATCGGCCATTACTAAAATATATTGGTTTACTTTCTTTTCTTTGCCGGCTTCTTCATCAATAGTAATAATGCTTATTTTAGCTTTGTACCACCATTCGCCATTTTCGGAAGGAATAACTTCGGTTAGGTTCGATTTTTTAATGTTCATTACCTGAAACTCGGCGCTTGTAATTTCCTGCATTTTTTGGAAAATGCGTGCTTCGGCATCGGTAAACGAAACGGCATCGAGCAAGTAGTTGTCGTTAATTTTTCGCTCGTATCCACCCTGATCAATTTTAAGGTATTTCACCTTACACTCGTACCATGTTTGCATATTTTTGAAATTTTAAAATGAATTGGCAAAAATAATCGAATATCAATGCCCTTTTTTAATAATTGAGAATGAATTATCAACAAATTTCAATATTTGCAATACAAATTATGCATACATCCCGGCATTTAATGTAGTTGTTCTAAAATGATTTACAAAAGCTGGCATAAGCTTATTGATTGAGTTGAACGGGAAGAGTAAAAATAACCTTAGTACCTTTATTTACAACACTTTCAACATTTATTTGCCCACCCATTATTTCAATTATGAGTTTGCTGATACTGAGGCCTAAACCAAGTCCTCTGTTTGCATTTGTATCGTCTTCGTTATCGTGAGTAAATGGTTCAAACAATTGGGTAAGGTACTTGGCCGATATACCTATTCCATTATCAAAAATACCTACAACAATAAACTTTGCATCATTTTGACCTATATTTTCTTTGTTGAAAACAGGATTATTGTTGGTTGAATAACCAACCATTATTTCAACCTCACCCTGAGGAGTAAAATTCAGCGCATTACCAATTATATGTTTCATTACCTGATAAACCTTCTCTTTGTCTCCAATTATTGGCAATGAATTGGTATTATAAGTTTTTTTAATTGATAACTGTTTGGATTTGATAAGGGATGAATTTTTTTGATCAGCAAAAATTTCATCGATCAACACCAACAAATCAAAGTTGGTAATATATAGCTCTACCCTATGTGATTTTAAAAGTGAAAAATCAAAAATCTGGCTAATAATATTGTTTAAGGCCAATGAATTTTCTGAAATTATTTTAACAAAATCTTTGTCTTGCCCATCGGGCATACTATCGAGAAGCAAATCGGAAAAACCTACAATGCTGTTGAGTGGCGTACGCATTTCGTGCGACATATTTTCAACAAATATAGTTTTAACCTTATTCGACTGGCTAGCCTTTTCCATCTCGACTTGCAGTTGTTGTCGGTATTTTTTTTCAATTTTAAAAGAACGGTACAAGGCACCAATAATCATTAACAAATTGATAATTATGAGTGTAGAAATAATCAATACCCTTTTGTTTTTTACCCAAAAACTTTCGGGGCGGTTACGAAAAACTGTATTCGCAGGCAATTGATCGATTTTTGCACCATACTTATGCAACAGCAGATAATCGAAAACAGGTACACGCTCAATATTTTGTACTGCAGCCAATTTATTTGCACCTTCTTTGAGTAAATCATATGTTATTTTTGCTGCAGCTCTGCCATGGTATTTTCCATCGGAGGTGTAACCTCCTATATATTTCTGGACCGCTGAACTATAATAGCCCGAAAACAATGGTGCCGATGTGTTTAGCGCAACCAAATCGGCAGCATGGGTATCGCTTACCGATTGGCTGTTGCAATCGACCGTAACACCGGCATAGTAAACAACTGTAGGGTATCGTAACTTACGCAATTGGGCAAATAAATCATCAAGATTAATGCAATCGGGTACTGTTAATTTTATATTGGGGTATTTTTCAGCAAATATTTCTTTGATGTCGTTTCGGTAAATATTGCCGGTTGTTGAATGATCGGTTATAAAAAAAAGCTCTTTCACATCGGGTAACAACCTAGTAATTAAATCAATATCATAGCGATATAATATTTCTTCTACAATAATGAACAAATTATCAAACTGACTGTAATTTTCGGCATTGCCGATACCACATGCTATTACGGGCAAATTTTCAAAAAATGACTCATTGCGTTTTTCCAACACAATATTTAAAGCATCGTTATCGGAAACAATAATTGCATCAATTGATTTTTGCTTGTACTTAAAAACTAAATTCTGAAAAAACACATCAATCTGATTTTGATCCGGAAAACGTTTAGAATCGAGATACTCAGTATATAGAAGGATTTCGGGATTATCCGAAAAGAATTCGATAACACCATTGGTAACTTCGTCGGACCATTGATAACCTACATGATACGAATTAATAAGCAAAACATTTTTGGATGCATCGTTATTTGAAGCTGAAACATCGAGCAAGCAAAACAATAACAGTGTCAATAATAAATACCATTTATACATCGGAACACTTTCTTTGCTTAATTTAGTAGATACCAAAATAACAAATTTTATTCAGATAATACAGTGTTTTTTTGCATAAAAACCCATTTGAAAAAGTTTTGTGAATAAACAATACTGAAAATATTGTGTTTAAAAGCATAATAAGAAATAAGAAAAAATAATCACAGCAATGACATTTTATATCGATAATATTGGCTATAACGACGACTTAGTTGAAGGTATTGATTATATCATTGGCAAACAAGGATATAGAGTAATGACGGCACACTACCTTGCCAAAAGGGGCTGGTGTTGCGGCAATGGTTGCCAAAACTGCCCTTACCATCCTAAAGCAGTAAAAGGAAATACACGTTTAAGAGAAAAAATATAAACAAAAAAACTACTTTTACATTTTAAACGTGAGCGCAATATGATTCAACAACACACTATTTATTTGCCCCAATACCGAAGGGGATATCACCTAATTACAGGTCTTATTGAAAGTGAATTAGGCGATTTACCTGCAACAGGCATGTTAAATTTGTTGTTGCAACACACCTCGGCTGCATTAACGCTTAACGAAAATGCTGATCCTGATGTAAGAATAGATTTTGAAAATTTTATTAATAAATTAATACCCGAGAACCATCCGCTTTATAGTCACATACTTGAAGGCAGCGACGATATGCCTGCTCACATTAAATCATCGGTTTTTGGAGTGAGTTTAAGCATCCCAATAAGCAACCACAAACTGAACTTGGGAACATGGCAGGGCATATATTTCTGCGAATTTCGAAATCATGGTGGCAGTAGAAGAATTGTTGCAACCATTTACAGTTGAAAAAATTTTATATTTTTGGGCTCCATTAATTTTTAATTAGCAATTATGCCCAAGAAACTACTATTAGG
>DAOSWJ010000044.1:0-10658 GCA_035380005.1 Prolixibacteraceae bacterium
CCTTGTATTGCAGCTCTCAACGATTCGTACGAACCAACCGGGGCCATTATCTCAATGTTGTTTTTACCGATCATAATGCAAAATTTTAGCGAAAAATATAAGTTACCTACTGGAGTTAAAAACAAAAAACACAGATAATGCTTCCTTGTTTAAGTGCCGAATCAATTTTGGGGATCGGCAGGGCAGACATTATCTGTGTTTTGCAAATTGTTGCTTATTTATGCTTGTTTATTTTTTGTTTTGGTTTTTGATAAATAACTCAAGTGCCATGGTCATTGATGGGGCTTCGGGATTCGGAGCTTCAATGTCGAGGCGTAAACCGGCTTCTTTAACTGCTTGGGCTGTTGTAGGGCCAAACGAAGCAATTTTAATATCGTTTTGTTGGAACTCAGGAAAATTCTTCATTAACGAAGCAATCCCCGAAGGACTGTAAAAAACCAATATGTCGTAATTTACTTCTTTTATATCCGATAAATCGCTGCTTATAGTACGGTACAAAATGGCTTTGGTGTATTTAAAGCCTTTTGCGTCGAGCAATTGCGGTATTTCGGGTTTGTGAACGTGCGACAAAGGTACAAGGTATTTTTCGTTGGCATGTTTTTTCATAATATCAACAAGTTCCGAAAATTGACCGTCGCCATAAAAGATTTTACGTTTGCGGTACACAATATATTTTTGCAGGTAGAAAGCTGTTGCTTCCGAAATACAAAAATATTTCATCGATTCGGGCACTGTAATCCGCATGTCGTTACATATACGGAAAAAGTGATCGATGGCAGTTCTGCTGGTAAATAATACTGCGGTATGATCGAGTATATTTACACGTGTTTGCCTGAATTCTTTTGCCGAAACACCCTCAACCTGAATAAATGAACGAAAATCAACTTTAACGTTGTTACGTTCTGCAAACTCGAAATAGGGTGATTTAGCCGAAGTCGGCTCAGGTTGGGAAACTAGTATTCTCTTGATTTTCAAAACCTAATATTTTAAAAGGTTCTACACTATTCTTTGCTTATCTCAAAACTCTCCACACCAGTAAAAGAGGTAAAATTTCGAGGCTACAAAGGTATAAAATCAAATAATAAATTGAAAAATCTTTTTGGGCTATTATTGAAAACCCCCTGAAAGCACTGATAACACTATGGGTAGCAACAATTAACATTCCTAAAATTGCAAAAAATAAATCGCCAAAACCCTCTGTAAAGAACATAATAATGGACACCGGGAGCACAAAAATTCCCATTATACGGCATCCGCTCATCGTATAAAACAAAAATTCGTCGGTTTCTGCCATCGTTTTAAACAAAAAACCAATAAAACGGTAAACAACGTTTTTAAGGCTTATCAGTACAAAGCAAATTGCCAATATTGCGACATAAAGTTGGAGCCCATCGAGTTGAAAAAAGTTGGGGAAAAATTGTTTGAAATGGTAAATAAATGCGGATATTGAAAGAAAGAAAAGTGTATTGAGCCTATATGATGGATGTACAATGCTGCTGTTTTTTTCGCGATAAAGACGGTTAGCCGTATGCCTGTTAAATCCCGATTGAATGAGCGACAGCAAATAGGCTCCCGATGTTGTTCTGACCCATGCAAGCAGTGCTGTAGTAATTATGAAAAGAACAACTGCCCAACTGGGTACAAAGGGTTGGTGGTTAGTTGCTTCGGCAAAAAATGGATCGGGTTCGGTAATTGTTTCTTGTATAACAATATTGGTGTCGGTTGCCACACTATAATGTATTTGAACAGTATCGGTTGGTTGTTCAATGGTATCGGCCTGATTGAAAAATGTTATTGTGTCGTTTCCTTCCATTTTGCCACACTGGCTGTTTATCGGTTAATGGCTTCTCCAATTATTATTTGCCCAAAGATAATACTATTTTTATGCCGATGTTTATTGTATTATGTTGATATTTTTGAATTAATGATTGGCACCGAAATTCATTTTGCTCCAATACAAGGTTATACCGACAATGAATACCGAAATGTGCATTCGGCCTTTTTTGGAGGCATCGATTTTTATTATACTCCTTACTTATCGGTCGAAAATAGTGGTAATATTAAACTGCTTACCGAGATAGAACGGGTTCCCGATCAGTTGAAATCGCTTACCATTCCGCAATTATTGGCGGCTAATATCAACGAAACAAAAACAATAGCAAACCATATTGCTCATGAGGATTTTAAAATGGTAAATCTTAATCTTGGCTGCCCCTATCCGATGGTTACCCGTAAAGGGCGCGGAGCCGCTTTAATTGGAAAGCCCCTTTTGGTAAAGCAAATGGTCGAAATGCTAATTGAAAACTTTGGTTTTACGGTGAGTTTAAAAATGCGTTCGGGGCTCGAAAGCGAATACGAAATTTTTACTTTTCTTGATTGTTTCCCCCATTCTATTGTTAAACAAATTATTGTGCATCCGCGTGTTGCTTTGCAATTGTACAAAGGGAAAGCCGATGTCGAAATATTTGGCCAGTGCAAGGAGATGTACCCCGAAACCGATTTTGTGTACAATGGCGATATTGCTTCGGTAAGCGATTTTAATAGAATTAGTATAATTTTTCCCGACCAAAAAAAATGGATGATTGGACGTGGCTTGATGTTGAACCCGGCATTGGCTTCCGAAATTAAAAACGGAAAAGAAAATTCATTACATCAACAAGAAGCTCCTTTTGTTGCATTTGCCCGTTTGCTTGTAAATGAAATTGAACAACAAAGCGCTAATAAAGAACATGCATTAAATAGAGTAAAAGTTCAATTAAAAATGCTTTTTGCAAATATTGTTTTGCTTAAGCAAATGAGCAAGAAAATTCAAAAGTCGAGGAGTTGCGATGAGATAAAAAGTTTGCTGAATGAAACGAGATTTATTTAATTGAGTTGATATCGTTCGTAGCAGCTCATATTTTCGTATTGCTCCATCAAACGGGTAAGCTGCTGTGCCTCTTCGTATTCGGGCGAGTCAGGTTCTGCATCGCATATTTCGAGAAACCTGATTATTGCCCTTCGGTATTCATCCTCTGTTAAAAATTTGTCGTGCATTCGTATAAATTCAAAAAAATTAATGTGCTTCGAGCCAATTTTTGCCATGATTCATTTCAACGGTTAACGGTACATCAAGTTCAATGGCATTTTCCATTGTTGTTTTTACTATGCTTTTTAACTGCTCAAGCTCATTGGGGTAAACATCAAAGTTCAATTCATCGTGAACTTGTAAAATCATTTTCGATTTTAAGTTTTCTTTTTCCAACTGCTTCTGAATGTTGATCATGGCAATTTTTATAATATCGGCAGCCGAGCCTTGTATTGGGGCGTTAATCGCGTTGCGTTCGGCAACACCCCTTACAACTGCATTGGCCGAGTTGATATCAACTAAATAACGTTTACGCCCCAACAAAGTTTTAACCATTTCGTTTTTCCTTGCTTCATCGATGCTTTTTTCCATGTATTCTTTCACTTTTGGGAAGGCTTCGAAGTAGCCGTCGATCAATTCTTTGGCTTCGGTTCGCGAAATGTTGAGCCTTTGCGACAAACCAAAAGCCGAAATGCCGTAAATAATGCCAAAGTTGGCTGTTTTTGCTTTGCGGCGCATGTCGGAGCTAATTTCGGTTACCGGTATTTTAAATATTTTTGAAGCTGTGGCAGCGTGTATGTCGATATTGTTGGCAAAGGCTTCAATCATGTTGGGGTCCTTGCTAAGGGCTGCCATAATGCGCAGTTCTATTTGCGAGTAGTCGGCCGATAAATAGAGCATGCCGGGCTCCGTAGGGATGAATGCTTTTCGTATTTCGCGGCCGTTATCGTCTCTTATTGGTATGTTTTGCAAATTAGGGTTGGTTGAGCTAAGCCGACCGGTTGATGCAATGGCCTGGTTAAACGATGTGTGTATTTTTCCGCTTCGTTGGTTGATGAGCTTTGGTAAAGCTTCGACATAGGTGTTTAGCAACTTTTTCAACCCCCTAAACTCAAGTACTTTATTGATTATTGGGTGCTTGTCGGCTAATTTCTCCAAAACTTCCTCACCGGTTGAGTATTGTTTTGTTTTTGTTTTTTTGGCGTTTGGATCAATTTTTAACCTGTCGAAAAGTATTTCTCCCAGTTGTTTTGGCGACGAAATCAGAAAATCGACACCGGCAAGTTCGTGAATCTCTTTTTCGAGTTGTATAATTTGTTCTTTCAGACTTACGGCGTATTCATTCAGTGCATCGGGGTCAATTTTTACGCCAGAGGCTTCCATCTCGGTCAAAACATGCACCAGTGGCATTTCAATATTGTTGAATAGATCTGAAAGTTCGTTGTTTGTGAGTTCTGTGGCTAATTTGTTTTTCAGTTGTAAAGTAAGATCGGCATCCTCGCAGGCATACTTTACCAAGGTGTCGGTTTCAACCGAACGCATTGTGCGCTGGTTTTTACCTTTAGCTCCAATCAATTCTTCGGTTGCAACTTTTTTGTAATTAAGGTATTGTTCGCACAAATAGTCGAGGTTGTGTCGCAACTCGGGCTGTAGCAGGTAGTGGGCTATCATTGTATCGAAAAGTTTGCCTTTTACGTTTATGCCGTATTGTTTCAGCATCAGCATATCGTACTTAATATTTTGGCCAATTTTTTCGATATTCTCGTCCTCAAAAATCAGTCGGAATTCATCAAGAATTTTTATTGTTTCGGTTCTGTCATTGGGTAAAAGCACGCAAAATGCTTGATGTGGTTTAATGGCAAACGACATGCAAACAAGGTCCGAAATATGTGGGTCGATTCCTGTGGTTTCGGTATCGAAACAAAACGATGACGAAACAGCCAATTCGGCCCTCAGCGAAGCGCGTTGGCTTGCATTTTCAATTTTAATATATTGGTGTTTAGTAGTTTCAATGCTTTCATAATTGATTGATGAAGCAACGGTTTGGATTTCGTCGGAGCCAAAAAGCGAGCCTTGTGTGGGTAAGCCCGGGGTTGAATTTGAGGTTTTGACTGTAATTGGTTGGGCAGAATTCAGTTTGCTGGCCAGGGTTCTGAATTCGAGCTCCTGAAACAAAGCCATAAGCTGATCTTTATCGGGCTCGGCTATTTTCATTTCTTCAAAATCGATATCGATGGGTACTTTCGTGTTGATGATAACCAGCTCGCGCGAAAGGAATACCTGCTCTTTGTGCTCAATGAGGTTTTCTTTCAATTTGCCTTTAAGCTTATCGATATTTTGATAGATGCCCTCAATACTTTTGTAGTCGCCAATCAGTTTCATGGCAGTTTTTGGGCCAACACCGGGGCAGCCAGGTATGTTGTCGGCCGAGTCGCCCATCAGTCCTAAAATCTCAATTACCTGAGATGGTTGGTCTATCTGGAAATTTTCGTTAACCTCATCGATGCCCCATATTTCGGGGTTGTTACCGTTTTTGGGCGGTTTGTACATAAAGGTGTTTGAATCCACCAGTTGTGCATAATCTTTGTCGGGGGTCATCATGTAGGTGGTAAAACCTTCATTTTCGGCTTTCAGCGCAATGGTGCCAATTACATCGTCGGCTTCGAAGCCAGCTTTTTCGACAATGGGTATGTTGTAGGCTTTAACAATATTACGAATGATGGGTACTGCAAGGCGGATGTCCTCAGGCATTTCGTCGCGGTTGGCCTTGTACTGATCAAACATTTTGTGCCTGAAAGTTTCGGCGTGAACATCGAATGCAACAGCTAAATGGCTAGGTTTTTCGGTGTTCAAAACTTGCTCGAGGCTGTTCACAAAACCTAAGATGGCCGAGGTGTTTAACCCTTTTGAATTGAACCTGGGATTACGAATAAATGCAAAGTACGAGCGGTAAATTAATGCATAAGCATCAATTACAAAAAGTTTTTTCGATTGGGAATTATCAGTTTCCATATTAGTTAGTTATCGTCGGCGTTCCATTCGGCGCTCGAGCTGGCTGTTTCGTAAAGTTTTACTTTTTTAAGTTCGATACCTTCGGGAAATAATGGTTTTATTTTATTTACAATCCATACTACCAGGTTTTCGCAAGTTGGTTGAAAGTCGAAAACAAAATGTCGTTCGTACATTTCGTTTAGCTCGAGCAGCTTATTGTGTGGGGCATTTTTGTGTACAACCAAAGAGTGATCGAGTTGATCAACAATTTCGCCTTTCACAATCCGTTTTAAATCGCCAAAGTCGATTACCATCCCGTTTTTTTGGTTGTTGATGTCGTTAATGGGCTCGCCCATAACTGTTACATATAATTTGTAGGTGTGTCCGTGTATGTTTTTGCAAAGCCCATCGTAATTCCAAAGGGCATGTGCCATTTCGAAATCGTAAAATTTGGTAACCCTTATTTTTGCCATATTAGTACTATTTTTATAGTGTAAAAGTATAAATATTACAAAAATAACAAGTATTGGTCCAAAAAGTTATTGAAAATTAAAAGTGAAGATTTATTCTTCGCATGCACAGGTGTTCATGCAATCGAGCATTTGTCCAAGTACCTTGTGCTTAATGTAATACAAAGTGTTTTTGCCGTCGCGTTTTGAACACAAAACTCCTTTGTCGCGTAAAATGCCCAAGTGGTGCGAAGCGGTTGATTGTTCAATGCCTATTGTTCCGTGAATTTGTGTTACAGTAAGTTTATTCCCTTCTTTAAGCAGGTGTAGAATCGATAAACGTATCGGGTGAGCCATGGCTTTTAACATAGCAGTTGCCACTCGTAAAGTGTTCTCGTTGAAATCAGTTTGTAGCATTTTGTATCTGTTTATGTCGCAAAAATAGCAATTCTGAAATAATAATACATAAAAATTCTATTTATAATCTTTTTTTAGCGTAATGGGTTTTTGCTTCTTTTTTAATTATTATATAGCCCAAAAACAACGCTGTTTTTTTATTCAATTTTTGGTAACAAAATATATCGTATTTTTGCAAGAATGAACAAAAATACAAAATGTTGAAATTAGATACAATAAAACAACCTGTGGCCGATGAGCTAAAGCAATTCGAGAAATTTTTTCGCGAAGCTACCAAATCGGATATTACCTTGCTCAACCTTATTGTAAATTATTTGATTCGTAATAAAGGGAAGCAAATAAGGCCGTTGTTTGTTTTTTTGTCGGCAAAAATGCATGGCGAAATCACACGCAGTACTTTTTTGGCTGCAACTTCAATTGAACTTTTACATTCGGCTACGTTGGTGCACGACGATGTAACCGACGATTCGTATGAACGACGGGGCAAGTTGTCGATTAATGCAATTTGGCGAAACAAAATTGCGGTATTGATAGGCGATTTTTTGTTGTCGAAAGGTTTATTGATTGCCACTAAGGAAAAAGAATACGAAACACTCGATATTATTTCTGAAGCTGTTAAAGAAACTATCGAAGGAGAATTGTTGCAAAGCGAAAAAAGCAGGAAGTTGGATATTGATGAGGCTACATATTTTGAAATTATTTCGAAAAAAACAGCTTCGTTAATTGGCTCAAGCCTTGCAGTTGGTACGCATTCGGTAGGTGTCGATGCTGCTGTTATCGAAGAGATGAAGCAAATTGGTATTCTTGCAGGTTTGGCTTTTCAAATTCGCGACGATATTTTCGATTATGAAGCAAAGGGGATTATTGGAAAGCCTACTGGAAACGATATTAAAGAACAAAAAATTACTTTGCCATTAATTCATGTACTTAAGCAATCGAGTTGGCTTGAACGGCAGCGTATAATGAATGTTGTTCGGCGAAAAAACAAACGCAAAGATAAAGTTAACCAGCTAATAAGTTTGGTACATGAAAAAGGAGGAATTGAATATGCAACACTTAAAATGAATGAATATTGTGAAATGGCGATCGAACGTCTTTCAAAATTTCCTCAAAACGAAGCCCGCGATGCTTTGGCATTGTTATTCCGCTACATAATAACCCGTAAACATTAGTAGTTAATATTTGCAATAAGTTTAAAACGGCTGCCCGGTAGCGATTTCACTACACCCTGAAATTCGAGCCCCAATAAAATTGAGTTAATTTTTTGCACTGGCAATTCAATCGTTCTTGATATTAAGTCGTTGGTAGTGATATCGTATTGTTTTAAGAGGTCAATAATTTGTTTTTCCTCATCGTTCAGTTCAATCAACAGTGGTTGTTGTACCGGTTTTTTGTTCGACTCCCAACCCATAAAAGCAATCAAATCGGCCGAATTTTCAATTAATGCAGCTTTGTTGTTTTTAATCAGGCTGTTGCATCCTTTCGAGTATTGATCGGTAGTGCGGCCTGGGAATGCAAAAACATCGCGGTTGTACGAGTTGGCAATGTCGGCAGTTACAAGTGCGCCACCTTTTTCGGCCGATTCGATTACAATAGTGCAATCTGATAACCCAGCAATTATTCGGTTACGCCTTAAAAAATTGCCAGGATCGATTTTACTGCCCGAGGTAAAATCAGAAAGTAAACCACCTTGCTGCTGAATCATTTCTTTGGCAATGCTTGCATGTATCGAGGGGTACATTTTATCGAGCCCGTGGCCAACTACACCCACGGTTGGCATTTGTGCTTTTAATGCAGCTTTGTGTGCCATCACATCGATGCCAAATGCAAGGCCGCTTACTACTAAGGTCTGAATGCCATTTTTGGCCAGTCCTTCAATCAGTTCATTGGTCATTTCGCGCCCGTTTTCGGTGGCGTTGCGGGTGCCAACAATACTAATTATGCGTGCTGAATTTAAATCGGCATTGCCTTTCATGAACATGATTACCGGCGCATCTTCGCATTGAGCCAATCGCTTGGGATAGTTTTTGTCGAGATAATAAAAGGTTTTTAGATTGTATTTTTCAATAAACAATAACTCTTGTTCGGCTTTAATTAGCGCTTTATCTCTTTCAGATAAAATCGTTTTCCTTAAAGCATCGCCAATACCGGGTATATCGTTCAGTTGTTTTTTCGATGCTTCGAAAACAGCTTGTGCACTCCCCATATAGGCAACCAGGCGGCGTGCGTTAATTGCTCCAATTCGGGGCAAAAGCGATAAGGCTATTTGGTATTGTAAGGGTGACGACATTTGTGTTTTGTTTTTTATTTGAAGGAAAGCTATGCTCTATGGTTGTTGCTTAATATTTGGCTCAATACTTTTTCTATTCGTGCGATGTCGGCCTTCTTCAGCGTCGAAAGCGAAACAGCGGGATAGTCGGCCAAACCAAAACGCGACTCAACAGTTAAGGTCAGTTCTTTTCTCATTCCCCAAAATTTCTTTTCTATTCTGAAATCTTTAAGTTGGGCCAAATCCATTTCAATTGATTGATAATTACGGGCAACTGTAAATATTGAATAGAAATTAACCTGTAGTTGTTGTTCGGTAACCAAAAGCTCGAAAAACGAAGGCTTTATTTTTCCCATTACGAAAAAATAGGTAACAGCAATTACAATATTGGCAATGAGTTCCCACGTTTGGTTGGTGGCTACAAAATAAAAGGCAATGCCCAAAAAAGCAACAAAACTGAGAATGAACAACAAAAAATAGTTGTTCGATTGCCCTTTGTTTTCGAGCTGAAAAATGAAGTTTATGTTTTCTTTATCTTCCATGGTAAAAATTAAACTTTAGCAAAGTAACAATTTGTTGTAAATTTGACCCTCTAAATATAAGCAAAATGAGCATTCCGAAGTTTAAAAACGATATACGTGTTTCAAACAGGCTCGAAAATGAGCTGGGACAAATAGTTTCAAACTACCCAAAAGGCAAGGTTTACATTGTTGTTGATGAGCATACCCGCAATTTGTGTTTGCCTGAATTGCAACAATACGACTTTCTAAGGGATATACCAGTGCTTGAAATTGAAAGCGGTGAACACAACAAAAGCCTCGATTCGGTTGTAGCAGTTTGGAACTTTTTAGAAGAAAATGGCGCCGACCGTAAATCGTTGCTTATTAATTTGGGAGGTGGTATGCTGAGCGACCTGTGCGGTTTTGCAGCATCGTGTTTTAAACGGGGGCTGCATTTTGTGAACATTCCTACTACCTTGCTCTCACAAGTTGATGCATCGGTAGGTGGAAAAACGGGTATTAACTTTAATGGACTTAAAAACGAGATTGGTGTGTTTAATCAACCACAAACAGTAATTATTGCCAGCCGGTTTTTGAAAACCCTCGATAAGGCCAATTTTCTGTCGGGCTATGCCGAAATGCTTAAACACGGACTGATACACAGCAAAGCACATTGGGACGAGTGCATGGCTTTTGATATCGAAAACATCGATTATGAAACGCTTAATGGGATGATAGCCCGATCGGTTGCTGTAAAAGAACATTTTGTGGTAAACGACCCCACCGAGCAAAACATTCGGAAAGCATTGAACCTTGGGCACACCGTTGGGCACGCATTTGAAAGTTTGGCTCTGCACCAGCAAAGGCCAATTTTGCATGGCTATGCCGTTGCATACGGAATTATTGTTGAACTGTATTTATCGGCCCAAAAAGTTGGCCTTTCGATGCAACAAGTTGAACAAATTTCAAAGTGGATAATTGATATTTACGGGACATTCAGTATTGCCAAAAGCGACTACGAAAGCCTTTACCTTAAAATGACAAAAGACAAAAAGAACGAAGCCGGTCGCATAAACTTTACGTTGATACCCGAAATTGGCAAGGTTGAAATCAATATGAATTGCGAGAAGGAACTAATTTTTAAAGCACTCGATTTTTTCAGTGGATTGACCAGCTAAAGTTTT
>DAOSWJ010000044.1:10758-15394 GCA_035380005.1 Prolixibacteraceae bacterium
CGCTTAAAGGCGAAATAACTTTACCTACCTCGAAAAGCATCAGTAACCGCGTATTAATTATCAATGCGTTGGCATATAGTCCGTTTCCGGTTCAAAACCTTAGCGATAGCGACGACACCCGGGTAATGGAGCAAGTACTTAATTCTAACTCCGATAAGTTCGACATTGGACATGCTGGTACTGCTATGCGTTTCCTAACTGCATTTTTATCAAAAATAGTTGGAAAATGGGAAATTACCGGCAGCGAGCGCATGCAACAACGCCCTATTAAAATACTGGTGGATGCACTTAACCAGCTTGGTGCAAAAATAGAATACATTAATAACTCTGGATATCCCCCGTTGCGCATTTGGGGTTCAAACCTTAAAGGTGGTAAACTGGAGCTTGATGGCAGTATTAGCAGCCAGTACATTTCGGCCCTGCTAATGATTGCTCCCACTCTTGAAGGCGGGCTTGAACTTACCCTTACCAAACGGATTACTTCTGCTTCGTACATCGATCTTACCTTGAGCTTAATGGCACAATATGGCATCGAATACAAATGGGAAGACAATGTAATTACTATAAAAGAGCAGAATTATCAACCCATTCCGTACGTTGTTGAGGCCGATTGGAGCGGTGCTTCGTACTGGTACCAAATGGCCGTGCTGGCCAGCGAAGCCGATATTCTGCTTAAGGGCTTAAAACTTGACAGTTTACAGGGCGACTGTACCCAGGCAAAATGGTTCGAGAGTTTTGGCATTGTATCAACACAAGAAGAAAATGGCGTTCGGCTAAGCAAAAAAGAAGTACGATTACCCGAAAATTACGTACAAAATTTTGTTGAAAATCCCGATATTGCTCAAACTTTTGCAGTTATGTGTGTTTGTAAGGGCATCCCTTTTCATTTTTCGGGTCTCGAAACATTGAAAATAAAAGAAACCGACCGAATTAACGCACTCATTACCGAACTCGGTAAACTTGGAGCTGAGCTGTACGAGCCTCAGCCCGGTGAGCTAGCTTGGAATGGAAACATCGATGAGGTTCAATTTTACAGCGATGTTGAAATTGACACCTATCGCGATCACCGCATGGCATTGGCATTTGCCCCGGTTGCACTCGTAAATGGCTCAATTGCAATTAACGATCCAAAGGTTATCACCAAATCGTACCCTGGTTATTGGAACGATTTGAAAAAATTGGGATTAAAAGTAAGGTAACCTAGCTTGAAATTTTGTAATAGTACCTCAGAGCCTATTTGCCAATGTTAATGTAAACTTCAACTTTGTCAGGTTTGTGCTGATTGAAATATAATGTTGCTGCATATTTTCTAACTTGCCAAAGTTGATTTGCCCCATATATAATAAGGCATAATGTATTCTTAGTTTTAACACAAAAAGAAATGAACTCAGCACTTAAACGCCGCACAAAAGGCGACGAAATTTTTAACAGCATTTCGCATGGGGTAGGTATTGCTTTGGCCATAGCAGCTACTGTTTTATTGATAGTTAGGGCTTCGCTCTACGGCTCGGCATGGCACATTGTTTCATTCAGTATTTTTGGTGTTGGAATGATTCTGCTCTACACATCATCCACTATATTTCACGGTGTGTATAATCCCCGATTAAAATACAAACTCAATAAACTCGATCATTCGTCGATATACGTGCTAATTGCAGCAACTTATACCCCGCTCACTTTTACGGTGTTGCGTGGAGCTTTCGGTTGGGTAATATTTGGTATTATTTGGGGTTTGGCCATTGCGGGTGTGGTATTTAAAGTTTGGTTTTATACTTCAAAATTACGACTGCTTTCAACCATTCTTTATATGGCCATGGGGTGGATGATTGTTATTGCCATAGTGCCCGTTATCCGAAACACACCATCGCCAACAATTTGGTTTTTACTGGCTGGGTGTTTAAGTTATACCTTTGCCCCATTTTTTTACATGTGGCGATCGAAACCTTATTTGCACGGGGTGTTTCATATTTTCATCCTTGGCGGAACAATATGTCATTTTTTTGGTTTCTGGTATCTGTTGTGAAATTTTAAAACTTGTTAATTCACAAAAACACAAATGGGAACCAACCTGTTCGATTGATTCCCATTTCGCCTTGGGAAAGAGATTCTCAAAGTGTCAGGTTACGGTTATTATAACCGGCTTTTGGATGTGTCCCTCACGGTTTGTCCTTTAGCCCTTATCGGTTAGGTATTGCTTGTTAAGGCAACACTTTCCGATTGTTTGTACGTTGCAACCGTTTGCTTCTGCCTTGCGGCTTTCACACGTTTTTTGCAACTTCGCCAAACGAAGTGTTTTTGGCTTCCTTATGCATTACCGTAGCAATGTTTAGGATGTTGGCCTTTCAACCTTACTGCTGATTACCAACCCACAGTTGCGCGAAGTCTTACGATTTCTTTGTAACTGCTGCCTCCAACTAAACCTTGAAATTCAACACTATTCAGAATTGATTTATAAACGGGTTTATAAATTTGCGCTTTTGCTTTTTCGTTTAAAAGGTTTCCCTTTTTGCGAATTTGCATGTTGTTAGGCTTAATAAAAAGCTTTAACAGCTAGCAATACCCAACTTCCGGCTTTGTTCAGCTTTCGTTAAACAATGCTTTTTAGGTGTTTTCGGCCTAAGCCGATTGAACACTCCGCCTGAGCTATTATTTGCATAATGCCTTTGGCGTGCCGGGTTTCCATAGATCGTTAGGATAAAGCTGTTGTATTTACATACGGTTGCTTGGTGTTTACCCGATATTGGCGAACCTTTATCGTTTGCATTACACCCCATCCGTTGCCGGATGTTTTCCTTCGCGATTGACTTGCCGTGAACTTAACGGGGTTGCCCCTTTAGGTGCCCATGGTTGCAGCCTTGCACTGCTTGTGTTGTTGTTCCGGGGAACCAACTGATCCATGTTTCATTCAAGGCTATCCTTTTTTACTTTTGAGGTAAACCAGATAGTTAGCCCGACAAATTTTTGCCGGTTAAACATTTTGTCACTGTTGCATGATTACTTTGTTTAAATGAAAACGGTTTTGCCCTGTTGAAAATCGTTTTGGTTAACAGTACTTGAAAGAACGGATTCTTTTCAGGAACTAACTTCGGCTCGTTCAACAAGCGAACTTTCGTTCGGCTGATCGGGATCAAATATCATCTAAGTTATTCTCTCCGTCTCCTTGTTTTCGGAGCGGTTTTTTATCGCTCACCTGATATTTCAAATGTAAGGCCATCAATTAATTATCCAAAGAAAAATGAAACTTTTGTATTAAATCGATATTAACCGGTTAATGAACAGTTTTGTGTTTGTTGTAGTGTAGAACAACCATAAGGTGCGAAAAAGTCAACCCCAAGTTACCAACACCTGTTGATAACTTTAAGTGCCAGAAATTAAGAGTTTAACACATGTTATTCAGATTTTTTGTGTCAATAAAATGGCATTTTTTTTCTTTGTAATGAAAAAAAATTGATTATTGATGAATGAAAACCGACCATTCTAGATTGAAATTTCGCTGCGTTTGCGGTTTCTGAAACGGGTAATTTTTGTAAAGCCAATTTCTTTTAACAGTTCAATTGCGGTATCGAAATGGCGGGCAACCTGTGAAGGATTGTGGGCATCGGACCCTAAAGTAAGCGCTATGCCGTGTTTTAAAGCCAGTTCAAGTATTTTGCGGTTAGGGAAGAATTCGCCACAAGGGCGGTCGATACCGCTGGTATTGAGCTCCATAACCAAATCGGCTTCTTTAATAATCTTTAGTGTTTCGTCGTAAAGGTGGGTTTGGTCGCTTTCAGGCCAACATTGCAGTTTTTTTATGAGGTCGAAATGGCCAATAATATCGAATAAGCCCGATTTTACGGCTAGCTGAACCAGCTCAAAATATTTTTGATACAAATCGTCGTTTGGCCATTTTCCGTATAGCGATCGGTCACTGTCGAAATTCCATTCTCCTAAAAAGTGTACCGAGCCGATAACATAATCGACAGGGAAATAGGCAATTATTTCACGAATTTCGCTTTCCTTTCCTGGAAAGTAATCTACTTCGAGGCCAAAGCGTACTTGCACATCTTCCGAAAAATCGTTACACAGATTTTTTAGGTTTTCGCGCATTACCGGGTAGTCTATTTCCTGAACACTCCAATCGACTGGTTTTATCGTGATGTGATCGGTAAAACCTATCTCGGCCAGGTCTTTCTTTCGGGCTACTTCGAGGTATCTCAGGTAACTGTCGTTGCCATCGGAGAAGTTTGTATGCATGTGGTAATCGACTAAAAAACTCATAGCGCAAATTTGTTGTGTGAAGTTAATATTTTATGTTTATATCTCAACTAATTAGGGCCATTTCATCTGCATAATCCATTTGCAGGTCTTCGTGCAAAGTACTCAATACTTTTTGTGCTCGTTGGTGCTGGCGCATGTACAGGTTGCCGAGCACTGTTCCATAACGTAACGACACACCCGAAAGGCGCAACTTTTTGCAGAAATAAATCAATAGCTCAAGTTCGGTGGTTTTTTCGCCCGAAAATTTGATGTATTTCAATGTGGTACGCAATACTTTTCGTACTGTTTTCTTTGCCAAATAATGTTGCGTTTTGTTGAGGCTTTTGAATTGAAGATCGATCTCTTTTTTTACTTCTTCGATAAACAAGGACTGATC
>DAOSWJ010000045.1:0-14885 GCA_035380005.1 Prolixibacteraceae bacterium
GTACCTGCGTGGTGGATATTGGTAACCGGTAGAACCAACAAAAATACCGTTCACAAAAACCGAGTCGGCATCAACAATGGTTCCCATGTTCAGCCTTGCAGTTTTACCTTCGAAATGCTGTGGCACTTCGAATGTTTTCCGAAACCACACCGATCCGTTAATCATACCCAACCCAGCATCGGCCCAATAAGCAGGTATGTCAATTGCAGCCCAATCTGAAACATCGGCAGCTGGCATTTTCCATGAAACCTTTTCCTTATATGCCAAGTCGGCTTTGTTCATTTTACTGTACCATTGGCTCGACAATTTGCGGTCGTTGGCTTCAATCTCAGCAATCAAGCTATCGTTTTTAAAAGCTTGCATTTCGTTATAATAATCAGGAAACACCTTGAGCACTTCTTCGCTAATCCAAGCTTGTGCAGGCGAACCGCCCAAACTCGACCGAATAATACCAATGGGAACATTCAAATGCCCCTGAAGCTCGTTGGCAAAAAAATACGAAATGGCTGCCACCCTCAAAATATTATCCTGTGTAATGCTTTCCCAGCGACCATAAGGGATATCGGCTTGTGGATTTTTAAAATCGTAAACCGTTGGAACAACAAAGTAACGTATCATTTCGTTCCCTGCATTCGTTATTTCTTCGGGATAAAGTGGACTTACCCGCTCCATGGTTTGATCCATTTGCGACTGACCCGAAAGCAACCACACATCACCTACCAGAATATTTTTAAACTCGATTGTGTTTTCGCCCCTAATGAGCATATTGTATGGCCCTCCGGCATTTTGCTGCTCCAATACCAACTGCCAGGTACTGTCGGTGTTTGCGTTGGTAATGTATGTTCGGTTATTAAATTTTAACGATATTTTTTCGCCCGGCTTAGCCCAGCCCCAAAGCTTTATGGGAACATTGCGCTGCAAAACCATTCCGTCGGCAACCAGTTTTGGCAAAGTAACCTTGGCAAAACCAGCCAAGAAAAGAACCATCAAAAAACTTAATGCAAATAACCTTCTAAGAAAAAACTTCATGACATTCGATATTAAAATACGAGGGTGAAAATACAATGAAATGCACACAAAGCTTTATAAAATCACATTTATTTACCCCACAAAACATAAAATTTCGAATTCTGTGCGATATAAAATATCTATTTTAGCAGAGCAAAACAATAATTACAACCTATGGAAAAAACTTTGCATTTGCTAATTATGTATACCATGTTGGTTTTAAGCCTTATTCTTTTTCACAAAGGCCGAAAACAGCCTCGCAGTCTTATGCTGGCTTTCTACGCATTGGTCGAAGTAATTACGAATGGAATCAACAGCCTTACCTTAACCGGTGGGTGGGAGTTTTTCGACAAATATGCTTTTTTGCACTTTATTTACAAACCCCTCTACTTACTTTGGGTACCTTTGTTCTATTTTTATGTAAAATACTGTTTCTCATCGGCGTTCCAATTTAAAAAGAATTACTTATTGCACTTTACACCTTTCGCTGCTTTTGCAGTTTGGTTTCTTTTAATACTGGTTTTTAAAGGCAACAATTACATTTGGGCAAACCTATACAAACAAGGTTCTTACTTAAATTTCCTCAATCTTTATTCGATCGACATTGTTGTAAAAACCCAATACATAGCTTATAACTTTTTGCTGATTCGGCAACTGTTGCTAACCGAAAAATCGTTAAAACCCCATCAGTCAGCAAGCACTGCCCCAACAATAAATATCAATTGGCTGCGGTTTATTGTTTATGGTTATGCATCGGCCTGTTTAGGCAATTTTATTGTTTACATTGTTGCCTTATTGCGCCTTCCAATATTTTTTAAATTGAATGTTATCAGTATAGCGTATTTCTTTCTTTTCTTTTTTGCCATTTTTTACGATACCATTACCCGCAAACCCTTTGAAAACCAACACAAACAAAAAGCTACTATGCCGGTAACTTCAAAAACAAAAGAATTAATGGCGAAGGTTAATCAACTGGTTGAAAACAAAAAGCTTTATCTCGACCCGGAACTAAGCCTTCACCACATTGCCATGCAATTAAACGAAAAAGAACGCGATATTTCACAGGCCATCAACTCCATCCAAAATCGCAATTTTAAAGACTATCTCAATTCGTACCGCATAAAAAAAGCGTGCGAATTATTGAATGCCACTCCTCAAAAACCAGTATATGAAATCATGTACGAATCGGGGTTCAACACAAAAGGCGCATTCAATTTGGCTTTCAAAAAGATAACAGGCAAAACACCTACAGAGTACCGCGACAACGAGTCCAAAAGTTAATATTACACCATTCCTGGTTTAAAACAAAACCGTAAAAAATGCTTAATTTAGGTGGTAAATTTTGCACGTTCAATTTTAGCACAGTTTTGTTTCGTAAATTAGTTCCCAAATATTATTTTTTGAATCTTAACTATTAAAAATTACTGATGATGAATCTATCAAAATTGAAGAGCTTCAGAAAAACAGCTTGCTTGTTTTTGATAACAGCAACCATGTTTGCATTTACCGAAACCCTTGCACAACCTTCGGGTGGCCCTTACGGACCGGTAAATACCTCGTGCGAAATACCCAAAGATGCCAAGCAAATATTCTATGTTGCAACCGATGGTAAAGCCAATTGGAACGGCCAAAGTATTGAAACTCCAACCACCATTGAAACAGCTGTTGCCAAAGCCTCAAGCAACGATGTAATTGTACTTAGGGGCGGCACCTATCGCACAGGAAACCTTATTACCAATCAAGGCATTACCCTGCAAGCCTATCAAAACGAAAAACCAATATTGAAAGGTACAAAAGTTGCAGGCGAATGGACTAAACTTCGTACCGAATTGTGGATCACCAAATGGGAACATTTCTTTCCAATGGCTCCAGCCGACTGGTGGGTGCGCACCCGTCAAGGCATGTGGACTCCCCTTTACAAGTTCGACAACGACATGGTTTTTGTTGATGGAAAACTTTTGAACGCTGTAGGTTGGGAAGGCGATGTTGATGAAAACTCGTACTACATCGATTACGACAACCAACTGGTTTACATTGGCACCAATCCCGAAGGAAAAGAAGTAGAAATTACCGCATGGAACGTAGCCATTCATAGGGTAAACCACGAGGTAAACGGCAAACAAAGTGATAAAAAAGGCTACACGCTCAAAGGACTTACCTTTACACAATATGCATACCGCGCACTCGAAATCGACGGTTATAACCCCGAAAAAGTTTCGGCCGAAAACGAACATGGTAAAGATGTGGTGGGCACAACCATCGAAAACTGCGAAATATCTTACTGCTCGCGCGTAGCAGCTTACCTTCGGGGCGATAAACTCACATTTAAAAACAATAAGGTAAGCGATACCAGTACCGAAGGTATTTTCATCCTATCGTCGAACGATGCCATTCTCGAGCGAAACATCTTTATGCGTAACAACATCGAAAACATTACCGGATATTTTCCAGCAGCAGTTAAAATTTTTAACCAGTGCTACCGCGTTGTTTGTAACGACAATCTCGTTCTCGACCACCCTAACTCCAACGGCATTTGGTACGATGTAGGAAATGTTAACGGAGTTTTTACCAATAACTGGGTACAAAATGTAGGAACAGGACAAGGACTTGCCGAACCCGGGCAAATATGGCCAGCCATGAACGGATTCTTTTTCGAAATATCGAAAGGGGTAACTGTTGCCGGCAACGTATTTGTAAACTGCAACCATGGCTTAATGTCGCTCAATGCATCGGGATTAAAAGCATACAACAACACATTTGTAAACAGTATGGCCGTTTTTGCCCGCGACTCGCGCAGCGCACAAGGCGATCACTTTGGCTGGCACCCTGCCTCGGGACCCGATGTTGACAAACGCTTCAACCATGTGTTTGTTAATAACTTATTGGTTGCCGACGAGAGCTTTTCTCAACCCTTGTTTACCGTTTGGCAATCGGCCAACGTTTGTAATATAGCAACAGGCACTCCGTTCGACCGTATCGAAAACAATATTTACGTAAAACGTAAAGCACCAAAAGGTTCGCCCATAATGTATTTTAGTCCGGCAAACAACGACCAATGCCAGGCAGCCATCCACTCGTTCGACGAACTGGATAAGATGTACCCGGGACACGAAAAAAACAGTATCTATCTCGAGAACTACACAGGTTCGATTTTCAGAAGCCCCGAGTTGGGCAATTTCGAGGTGTTACCACAGTTTAAAGCCATAAGCCAACAAGCTGCCATACCTGCCGAGATAAACCAACTCATTAACCGCAAAAAAGAAACCGGCGTAGGCGCATACCCATACAAAAATTAGATAGACTTAAGCACTGCCTTACAAGCATAAAACACAACCCGACAATCGAGCAAAAAGTGCTATGGTTGTCGGGTTGGTTGTTTATATTCTACTTCAGTCTGTCAGAAAAACATTAACCACTGAAATAACATTGACATATATCATAAATTATCGCATCTTTATGTCGTTAAAATAGATAAAAATTGAACAAAGCGTTTTTGCATGACAAATCTTTATTCATTAAAAAGTATATTCATTTTTGCGCTTTTCATAAACATATTTCAATGCTTTGGCCAAATTGATCAATCCAACCCAATTGAAAGCCTGGAAAAGAAGATTGAAATTATCCAAAAAAACTGCAACCTAAACCCCGACTCAACCCTAATTGCAATTGAAAAACTACTTGAAAGTACCGACACCCTGCTATTTTGTAACGAATATGCCGAACTTGTTCGTTTAAAAGGGCTGGCAATTTTTTACAAAGGCCAATACAGCACAGCACTCGATTTGTTCAACAAAAGCCGTAGCCTGTTTAAAAAAACCGGAAACATTGATGGCGAATCCGATGCCATGAACAATATTGCGGTTATATATGGTCGACTTGGCTATTTTGAAACAAATCTCGAAATGGATCTCGAAATTCTTGAGATGCGAAAAAAGTCGGGCAACAGTTTAAAACTGGCGAAGAGTTATAATAATATAGCCGTATCGCTCCATCGTATTAAAGAATTCAGAAAGGCCCTCGAAAATTATCTAAAAGCAATCGATATTTACATTCAAACCGGGGAAACAACGTCAATCGATTTAACCTACAACAACATTGGCTATATCCATCTGCTCGAAAACAGGCTCTTTTGACATAACGCTTGGTAAACAACTCATCAGCTGGGGTACTACCGACGGGATTAACCCTGTAAACAACATTAACCCCACCGACTATACCGACCTGCTCGACACCGAAGAGGAGCGCATTGGGGTGTATGCCCTGCGTTTGCAATGGTTTATGAACATGTCCGACATCGATTTGCTTTATGTGCCGGTTGCTAATTTTGGAGTACTGCCAGCTACCAACAGTCGTTGGTTCCCTTCGCCTGAAATGATGGGTATACCTCCAAACTTAGAGAGAGAAACACCCATTTTGTTTCGAAGCAATGCACCTGAAAAAACTTTGAAAACAGGCGAATTTGGCATCCGTTACCGGAAGCGGTTCTCGGCAGCCGATATTGGTTTGAGTTACTACAATGGTTACGACCATTTGCCGGAACTTACGCCCGACATGAGCCAGTTTGATCCAAGCGCACCCCAATTGGTATTGATTGAAAACTACCGCAGGCAACAGGTTATTGGTGCCGAATGTGTGGTTCTGCTTCCTTGGGGAATAGCGCTTAGGGGCGAATCGGCTTTGTTTTTTCCTGAAGAAAACAACCTCACAAACAATAGCTACTTACAAACGGTAACAGGTGTTGATAAAAACTTTGCATTGAACAACAGTTCGCTAACCATTATTGCGCAATACATTTACGACCATAACTTAGAGGGCAATCACTACGAGAAATTCGATTTGCGCCACTTGTTCACCAATTCGCCCATGGCAAATATCGAATGGACTTTCAACTACGGATTAACGATGAGTTTGTTAGGCATTTACAACCTCGACAGCAAAGATTATTACATAAGCCCAAAAGTAAGTTTTACGATGAATAGTGGTTTATGTATAGAACTCCAGCCCGACATAATGGGCGGTAACAACGAAAGTTTTTTTGGTAATTTTTCATCCAATAATCGGGTAAGGGCAAAAATGACTTATAAATTCTAACCCCTAATTCATTGAATTAATTTATCTTCGTTTAATAATTAAGCTATAGTTGACAGAACAATGATTGAACGAGACTACTTATTACGACTACTTAAGCAATTTTTTGACGGATTGAACGAACTGCTATTTAATATCAAAACAGACGATATTGAACAAGCTCAATTCAATATTGAAGCACTTTACGAAAAATACTTTCAACATAAAAGAAACTTTTTTATCGATAATGAATTACCAATTATAAATCAAGTAGTTATAAACAACGACACACAATCCTCGGCTATCAAAAGTGAAATGCTTGCTGAATTGCTTCTTATTGATGGAAACATGAAAAGATCGACAAAACAGCGCAAAAACCTGTTGGCCAAAGCGCTGTTTTTATTTGAATATGCCGAACAAAACAGCAATACCTATTCCGAAGAAAGGTTAAATAAAATCACATCATTAAAAAACGACTTAGGCTAAAATCACCCTTCTCCAGACTTAAAACAACTCCCTTGCTGCTCTGTCGGGGTCGTTTTTCACTTCCGAAACATCATTCAAAATCATGGTTTCGCCATTTTCAATGGTAAAAACAGGCCAATTGGGAAGATCGCTTCCGTTTGGATTTCCACTTTGCATGAAATTCAGCAAAGCATCACTCATTTTATCGGCCAACTGGCGCGGACGCTTACCACCACCGGTATGTGTAAGCATTAAATCGGTATTGTTAAACCAAAAACAAATATCGAGGCAGTGGAAAGCCCTGGCGCGCCCGTTAAATAGCGGCGGTTCCCAGCCAAACCAAGCCATATAAACCGGAGCAGGCTGTTTGGCTTTGGCATTGGCTGTTTCAACTGCGTCTTTGCGGTTGCTGCTAATAAGCGTAACAATTTCTATTGGCTTTGCATTGGGGAAAAGTGCCTGATAAGCATCGAAAACCTCCGTTGCGTTGTCTGCAACATTTGCACGAATGCGGCCGGGCTGCTGCAACAATTCAATGGCCTCGGCTTTGGTCATGGCTTCGGTTTCGGGGCTTGTGCGGCTCATGTTCCACTCGTGAAAAGTGGTGCAAATCAACATTGGTATTTTTGAACCCTCACCCTCGGCATCTTCAAAATACTTTCCAACAGGCAAAACTTCGCCATCGGCTACAGGCGAAAAACCTCCCCTACGACCGGGTTGTTCATTTTCTGCTGCACATTTACGGGCTGCACGATTGGCCAAATGGATGTATTCGAGCCAAGGCATTTCTTGCAATTTATCGATTTCGGAAGCTTGCAATCCGGCTTCATTCAAAATATATTCACCAATCAATTGCGAATAGTTTTGATCCATTGATTGAATGCTCGAACCACTAAGCGGAACTGCCTTGTGAACCAAATGTTGCGACATGGGCGAAGCCATCAGGTTACACACTTTGGCTCCCCCACCCGATTGACCCATTATGGTCACGTTTGATGGATCGCCACCAAAATTTTCGATGTTTTTATTTACCCACTCAAGGGCAAAAATCATATCGAGCACACCCGCATTGCCCGAGTATTTGTACTTTTCGCCACCAACACCCGACAAATCGGAATAACCAAGAGGCCCCAGGCGATGATTGATTGAAACAAATACAATATCGCCCTTGCGGCTCAGGTTTTCACCATCGTAACCATCCTGTTCAATGCCGTTTCCGTTAGTATATCCACCACCGTGCAGCCATACCAGAACAGGGCGTTTTTTGCCGTCGGCCAAAGCTGGTGACCAAACATTTAACCGAAGACAATCTTCGCTTACCTCGTCGTAGTTCCAATGATCGACAAACGAAGCCCACTGGTTGTTGTAACGGCCTTCCATTATTTGAGGAGCCGTGTTTCCCCACCAAACAGCCGGGCGAATATCATCCCAAGGCTGAGGAGGCTGAGGAGGCATAAAACGGTTTTTACCAGCAGTATTATCGCCATAAGGTATGCCCCGAAACTGGTAAATATCGCGAAGAACAAAGCCCTGCACCTTGCCGTACTGGGTTTGCGCAATAGCAACATCGTCGCCAACAAACAATTGCTGTTCATCAGTTTTTGATGATTGAGGCTGACAAGCGGCCATCAAAAAAAGGGCAAAAAACAAGAACAAAGCTATACGCCCTTTGTGTTCATTTAATTTTTTCT
Organism: Prolixibacteraceae bacterium; assembly: GCA_035380005.1. GTDB lineage: Bacteria > Bacteroidota > Bacteroidia > Bacteroidales > Prolixibacteraceae > Roseimarinus. Next base: position 8,232 of record DAOSWJ010000045.1, read on the forward strand.
GAATAGAATTCATAGATCTAGGTATTTAGGTTAAAATATTAAAAAAATACAAATTGCATAACGCATTTTTTTATTGGTTAACAGTTAAATCCTTAAAACAGGCTAATTCGTGTATATTCCTGTTTTTTTCTTATCGAACAATAAGTTGCAATTTACCAAAACTATTTATTTTCACATCATTTTAACAAAAATGAATTCGTTGCTTTCCAAAGATTAAACTATTTTTGATCGAAGCAATTAAAACAAAAAAAGCTATATCAACTTTTTTTACAAAAACCGAATATCAAAATACAACAATTTAGCAGCACATAGCTCAAATACAAGCAAATAACCATGAATAAAACGGAAGACCATAATCATAAACCCGCTCATTCAGAAAAAAAACAATGGGAAGGAATATTGCTTCCTACGATCATTATTTCGGCCTTTTTCATGCTCCTTACCGGGCTTGTTTTGCTCTTCAATTACCTGCAACTGGCGGGTATCGATCCCATCGAAAGTGAGACCATGGCAGCATTGATGGAGCGACTTTCGGCCGATCCCAACAACGATGCACTTCGCAACGAAATACGGGCTTTCGATTTAATGTCGCGCAAAGCATATTTTACAGGCAAATGGCAAATCGAAACCGGAGGTCTATTACTGCTCATTGCAGCTATTGCTTTTATTGTTTCATTACGTAGCTACCTAAAAACCATCAAAACCATCGAACAGCCCGATCAAATTCCAATTAAACAACAAAGCATACGCTTGCTTTCATCGCGATGGCTGCTTATTTTGGGCGGAGTCTTTATTGTTTTATCGTTAATGGCATCATTCTTCAGCGTAAACTATTTGAACAAGTACGAGCCTACTGTTGAGTATGCCGAACAACAACAAAGCGATATTGAAGTGGTTGAACTTTTTACCGACACCCCCGAGACTCAAACTTCCCCGATAGAAGCTTTGGAGACCGAACCTGTATCTTCCCCGGCAGCTATCGAGGCTCAACCTGAACCTCAACCTCAGTCTAAACCTCAGCCTAAACCTCAGCCTAAAAAAGAATACCCTTCGCTGGCTGAAATAAAAAATCAAACCAACTCATTTCGCGGCCCTTTGGGGCATGGCATTTCCGATGATAAAAACACACCAATTAAATGGAATGTCGAAACAGGCGAAAACATTTTATGGAAAACCCAAATTCCGTTAAAAGGCTACAGCTCACCGGTTATATGGGGCGACAAATTATTCGTAACCGGAGCCAACAACAATGAACGTTGGTTGTATTGTTACAACAAACAAAATGGCGAAATGCTTTGGCAGCATCAAGCCAACAATATTGACGGTTCGCCGGCCACAGCTCCCAAAACCACTGACGATACCGGATTGGCCGCGCCATCGGTTGTTGCCAACGGACAGCAAGTGGTCGCCATTTTTGGAACAGGCGACATCATCGCTTTCGACATGAACGGCACACGCCTGTGGGCAAAAAACTTGGGAGTTCCCGATAACCACTATGGTCATTCTTCGTCGTTGCTCAGTTGGGATGAAAAGGTTTTTGTACAGTACGACACCAACAAGGGCGGCCGGCTATTGGCCCTTAACATCGAAACAGGCAAAAGCATTTGGGATGTAACCCGCACCAATAAAATCTCGTGGTCGTCGCCAATATTGGCCGAAGTTGACGGCAAAATGCAAATCATTACCACATCGACACCAAGCGTTGCCGGCCACGATGCCGAAACAGGAAAGGAACTTTGGAAAATCGATTGTCTAAGTGGCGAAGTAGGCCCATCGGCAGGATATGGAAACGGATTGGTATTTGCAGCCAATGAATACGCCACCTTGGCTGCTATCGATCCTGCAAAAGGCGAAATTGTATGGCAGGACAACTACTACCTGCCCGAGGTGGCCAGCCCTGTTGTGGCCGACGGAATGGTATTTATTGCCACTACCTATGGCGTTTTTGCAGCTTTCGATGCCCATACAGGCAACATGTACTGGGAAGCCGAGTTTAACGAAGGATTCTATTCGTCGCCAATTGTGGCAGGCAATAAAATATACGCTGCCGATATGAGTGGCGAAATTCACATAATTAAAGTTGACCGCGAATACGAGCTGATTGCCAGCAACACCATTGGCGAAAAAATTACAACAACCCCTGCATTTAACAATGGCAGGATGTATTTAAGGGCAAACAATTTATTGTTCTGTATAGGAGAATAAATATGGAAAAAGAAAACACACATAACGGCAATATTCTGTCAGAAGCAACAACTCAGGCAACAATGGTATCTAGAACCGGTTTGGCTGAGGACTGGCAAAATGTTGTTGATAAGATTATTGCTGAAAAAGGAACAACTAAAAATGCGCTTATTCCTATTCTTCAATCTATCCAACACGAATACAACTACTTACCCGAAAAAGCATTGCGTTATGTATGCGAAAAAACTGACATTACCCCTGCCCAACTTACCGGAGTAGCCGGATTCTATCACCAGTTCCGCATGGAACCTGCCGGGCAGCACATTATAAAAGTTTGCGTTGGAACTGCTTGCCATGTAAAAGGCGCCGGAAGGGTTCACGATGCCTTTAAACGTGAGCTGAAAATTGAACAAGGGAAAACGACCGACAAAAGCGGGCAATACACAGTTTCCGAAGTAAGCTGCTTGGGCTGTTGCACTTTGGCCCCCGTGGTGCAAATCGACGATGTAACCTACGGCCATGTGCAACCCGACCAGATCAATCAGGTACTCAACGATTTCGAAATACAAAGCAAACGAAAAAGCAAAAGCCTTTTCCGAAAACCTAGTGGCGAAGAAATTAAAGGAGAAATACGCATCGGATTAGGCTCATGCTGCGTGGCCAGCGGAAGTGGCGAAATTCAAAAAGCCGTTGAAGAAGCCGTTGCCGGACGTAACGTAAACGTGAAACTCAAATCGGTAGGATGTGTGGGCATGTGCCACCAAGTACCTTTGGTAGAAGTGGTTCCATTATCGAAAAACCCTATTCTGTATTCAAAAGTTAAGGCTGAAGATGTGCCCGCTATAATCGACTCCCATTTCAAACCCGAAAGTTTTTTGAAAAGAATGGAGCTCAAAGTGGGCAAATTGATCGAAAACATCCAAAACGACGAACACTGGGAGGGCGTTCAGCGTTACGAACTCGACGTGCGCGACAAGCCTGTTTCACAATTTTTGGGCAAACAAATACCCATTGCCACCGAGCACCGTGGCGAAGTTAACCCGCTCGATATTGAAAACTATATTGCCACCGGTGGTTTTACCGGTTACCAAAACGCACGCAAGCTAAAGCCCGGCGAAATAAGCGACCTTGTTTCCAAAAGCGGTCTCAGGGGGCGCGGAGGCGGCGGTTTTCCCACCGGGTCGAAGTGGATTGCCGTTGACGCACAGGAATCGGATATCAAATACCTGATATGCAATGGCGACGAGGGCGACCCGGGTGCATTTATGGACCGCATGTTGCTCGAATCGTACCCATACCGCGTTATCGAAGGGATGATGATTGGTGCTTATGCCGTTGGGGCTACTCATTGCTATTTCTACATCAGAGCCGAATATCCGCTGGCAGTAAAACGCATTCGCGAAGCCTTAACCATTTGCAAGCAAAAAGGATACATTGGCAAAGGCTCGCCGTTAAACATCGAAATGGAAATTTACGAAGGGGCCGGGGCTTTTGTGTGCGGCGAGGAAACCGCATTATTAAAATCGATTGAAGGCGAACGTGGCTTTCCGAAAGCCCGACCGCCATTCCCTGCCCAAAAAGGCTTATGGGGCAAACCCACCCTGGTAAACAATACCGAAACATGGGCCATGGTTCCCTTTATTCTTCGAAACGGTGCCAATCGCTTCACCAAAATTGGCAGCGAAAACAGCAAGGGCACTAAAGTTTTTTCACTTGCCGGAAAAATTGCACGTGGTGGTTTAATCGAAGTGCCCATGGGAATCAGCATACGCGAAATTGTTGAAGTTATTGGCGGTGGCGTAGCCGATGGCAAACAACTAAAAGCAGTACAAATTGGAGGTCCATCGGGTGGCTGCATCCCGCACTGGCTGGCCGATACCCCTGTCGATTTTGCATCACTGTCGAAACTTGGAGCCATGATGGGCTCAGGTGGTTTGGTGGTGCTCGACGAAACCGACTGTATGGTCGATATTGCTCGTTACTTCCTTTCGTTTACACAAGCCGAATCGTGCGGTAAATGCACTTTTTGCCGCATCGGCACCAAACGCATGCTCGATATTATGGAGCGCATTACCGAAGGAAAAGGCAAAACCGAAGACCTTGCTGAGCTGGAAAAAATTGCTGAATGGACTTTCAAAGGAAGCCTTTGTAATTTAGGAAAAACCGCACCCAACCCCATTCTTACTACTTTACGATATTTTCGCGATGAATACGAGGCACACATCAACGGCGTATGCCCCACCGGGAAATGCAAAGCCATGGTAAAATACACCGTAAACGATAAGTGTATTGGCTGCACCTTATGCTCACAAAAATGCCCGGTTGATGCTATCCCTTTCAACCCGCACCAAAAACACGAAATCAACCAAGAACTTTGCATTAAATGCGACAGTTGTGTGCAAGTGTGCCCCTACGAGGCGATTGATGTGGGATAAAAACCCAAAAATTATCTAAATTTAAAACTTTATTACCCAAAATGATAAATGAAAGCCATACAGTAAGTGTATTTTAGCCTTCCTATTTAAATTATAAAAAACCTTACTGCATGAGAACAATACTCATGTTCAAAAATAGTGATCAAATAACCTAAAAAATATCTTAAAAGAATGAAGAAAATATTTACAATGGCAATTATGCTGTTCTGCACATTGCCCTGGCTGAATGCCGAAAACGTAATAGTTAAAAGTCCCGACAGTAAACTAGCTGTAATTATTTCCGACGAAAACGGAGCTGCTAGTTACACGGTAAAGTACAACGAAAAAACAATGCTCGAAAATTCACCTTTAGGGTTGAATACCAACATAGGCGATTTTACCAGCGAACTCGGAATAATCACAAGCAGTATCACAAATTCAGAAATTGAACAACAATACAACCTGCCCAACATCAAAAAAAGCGATGTAATAAATAATGCAAACAGCGTATCAATAGGATTTACCCAAGGAGGGAAAACTGTTTTTGATGTTATTTTCTGGGTAAGCAACAACGATGTAGCTTTTAGATATAAAGTGCATGCCCAAGGCGAAACACGTGCCTGCGTAATCAATAACGAAGCTACAGGTTTTGTATTACCACAAGGAAGCACCACTTTCTTAAGCCCACAAATGTTACCTATGACAGGTTTTGCCCGTACAGGCCCAAGCTACGAAACCCCATATACAGCTGATGACCAAATGGGTAAAAACGGTTGGGGAGCAGGTTATATTTTTCCTGCACTTTTTAAGGTGAACAACAACGGATGGGTGCTCATTTCCGAAACAGGAGTCGACAGCCGTTATTGCGGAAGCCGCCTTATTGGCCAACCCAATGGCCTATACACGATAGGATTTCCGCAAGAAGGCGAAAACAACGGCAACGGTACTTCGGCACCGGGCATACCTTTACCTGGATATACACCTTGGCGAACCATTACAGTAGGTGGAACCCTTCAGCCCATTGTTGAAACAACAATTGCTTTCGATGTGGTTGAACCGCTTTACGAAGCTTCAAAAAAATACGAATACAGCAAAGGTTCGTGGAGCTGGATCATTAAAATGGACGGCAACACCATTTTCCCTGTACAAAAAGAATACATCGATTTTAGCGCCGCTATGGGCTGGCAAACTGTTTTAGTAGATGCCCTTTGGGACACCCAAATTGGCCGCGACAAAATTGAAGAATTAGCCGCTTATGGAAAAAGCAAGGGCGTTGACCTCTATTTATGGTACAATTCAAACGGTTACTGGAACGATGCACCTCAAGGCCCACGTGGCATGATGGACAAACCTGCCATTCGACGTAAAGAAATGGAATGGATGAAAAGCATCGGAATACGTGGTATAAAAGTCGACTTTTTTGGTGGTGATAAACAAGTAACCATGCAGGTTTACGAAGATATACTGTACGATGCCAACGACTATGGCTTGCTTGTGGTTTTTCATGGATGCACCCTGCCCCGCGGCTGGGAACGCATGTTTCCCAACTATGCTTCGAGCGAGGCTGTACTGGCAAGCGAAATGCTTCATTTTTCGCAAGAACGTTGCAATACCGAGGCTTTTCATGCCAGCATGCACCCCTTTGTGCGAAACACATTGGGCAGCATGGATTTCGGAGGGACTGTACTCAACGAGTTTTGGAATGGCAACAATACTCCCAATAAAGGCACAAAGCGTTTGACCTCTGATGTTTTTCAGCTTGCAACGGCTGTTTTATTCCAAAGCCCTGTACAGCATTTTGCCATGGCACCAAACAACCTCACCGATGCCCCAGCTTGGGCTATCGATTTTATGAAAAAAGTACCTTCAACCTGGGACGATGTTCAATTTATTGATGGTTACCCTGGAAAATACATAGTATTGGCACGTCGTAACGGGAACAAATGGTATGTAGCCGGTGTAAATGCTCAAAACGAAACAATAAAAGTTAAAACTGCCCTGCCAATGTTCAAACCCGGACAGGAAGTTAATATATACAGCGACGACAAAGAACTAA
>DAOSWJ010000046.1:0-14762 GCA_035380005.1 Prolixibacteraceae bacterium
TAAGTTAAAACTTAAAAAGTTGATGGGGGATCAATAATGGAACTTGACGAATTAAAAAAAGCTTGGGGCGAGTTCAACACAAAAAACGAACATAAACTCTCGGAGGGTGATTTCAGCAAAATGTTGAACAAAAAAACCACCGATTTAAGCGAACGTGTAGGACGCAACATTCGAATAGGTATTGGTATTGTAATGGCTTGGATTGCCCTTGGTTTCACCATCGATTTTTTAGCTACACCAATGCTCGAAAAAACAATGAACAAACCTTACATGACGAGCCCCTTAATCGACTGGTCATTAGCTGCCGAAATGCTCATCTATTTACTTATTGCACTGGCAATTATAATATTTTTTGTTCGTTACCGAAAACTTGAAAAAACCAACATTTGCAATGGGCAACTTCGAAACAGGCTCATCAGGCTCATCAACATCATAAAATCATACAAACGTATGTTTTACGTTATACTAGTTGTTGTTTTACTATATGTTGTGGTTACTTTCAGCTTGGGTTTTTTCATGGAATACAATTATCAACTTAGCGAAAAAGGAATCGATCCGGAACAACTGGGAACGCTAAGCAAAACAATAATGATTTTAACTTTTGGTGTAGCTGTTTCGATAATTTTATCGGTTTATTACCTGCTTTTTAATATTTTCTTTAAACAACTTTACGGCAGACACTTAAAGCAACTCCAAACAACACTAAAGGAACTCGACGAAGCCATTCAGGAATAAAAAAAGAGTTTTTAGTTTTGAATCGTCAAGAATTTTTTATTTCCTTTGCAGCGATATTTCACACAATGGGGTGCCCATTCACGTAATTGATGCGTGATAAATCTCAAAGCTCGAATATCAAAATCCATTTTGGAATTTGATTTTTGGAATTTGGAATTTAATAATAAAGGGCTGAGATTAAACCCTCTGAACCTGATACGGTTAGTACCGGCGAAGGGAAGGTGTAAACAGGATAAGAAAAAATCCTGCCTCATTGGTTATTCGTTAACCATTAATTTTTTAAAAATGCAACGTTTATTTTTATTGTTGGCCGCAGCATTAATGCTGGCCAATACAGCTTGGGCTCAGTTTAGCCTCAGTGGAAAAGTAGTTTCGGAACAAGGTGAAGCACTCACTGGTGCCAGTGTTATAATTAACGGAACTACACAAGGTGTAATAACCGATTCCGATGGACAATTCTCGTTCGACAATTTGCCAGTCGGAGAGCTAAAAGTATCGGCAGCTTACATTGGTTATCAAAAGAAAACTCAAAAAATTGATTTAAATTCAAATGTCAGCATCAATTTCATTTTAAGCGAGGAAAGCATACTCACCGAAGACATTTTTGTGTATGCAACACGCGCCGGCGAAAAGTCACCGTTTACCTCAACAACTGTTAAAAAGGAATTAATTGAATCAAAAAACCTCGGTCAGGATGTGCCCTATTTGCTTTCGGCCACCCCATCGTTTGTTGCTACCAGCGATGCAGGTGCGGGCGTTGGGTACACCAATTTTCGCATTAGGGGAACCGATGCCAACCGCATTAACGTTACCATTAACGGTATTCCGCTCAACGATGCCGAATCGCACGGTGTTTTTTGGGTGAACATGCCCGATTTCAGCACCTCGGTCGATAACGTTCAGGTGCAACGCGGTGTTGGCACCTCAACACATGGAGCAGGCGCTTTTGGCGCTAGTATTAACATGCAAACCACCACATTAAAAAACAATGCTTATGCCGAATACAGCGGAACAGCTGGTTCGTTTAATACATTTAAAAACAGCCTTAGCGTTGGGACGGGCCTCATGAAAAGTGGCTTTATTTTCGATGCACGCTTATCGAAAATCACCTCCGATGGTTTTATCGACCGCTCGTTCAGCAACCTTAAATCGTTTTATGTTTCGGGTGCTTATTATGCGAAAAATACAATTGTAAAAGCCAACATTTTTTCGGGAACAGAAAAAACCTACCAAGCATGGAATGGAATTCCCTCGGTAAGGCTCAACAGCGATATCGACGGCATGAAACGTTACGGCGAGCATGGCCTCATTTCGGAGCAGGAAACCGAAGAAATGATCGCTTCGAATCCACGCACATACAACATTTATACTTACGAGAACGAGACCGATAACTATCAGCAAGACCATTATCAATTGCTGCTCACCCATCGTTTTGGCAATTATTTGAGCATGAACATTGCTGGGCATTATACACGTGGCTTGGGTTATTACGAACAATACAAGCCCAACGATAAATTTTCGAAATACGGGCTAAGCCCTGTTGTGATTGCCGACAGCACCATTGCACGTACCGATATTATCAGGCGCAAATGGCTCGACAACCACTTTGGCGGGGCAACATTCTCGGTAATGTACCAAAAAAACCGTTCCGACATTACGCTTGGCGGTGGCTGGAACCGTTACCTTGGCGATCACTACGGAACTTTTGTTTGGATGAAGAACGCTGGTGAAACAAACCTCAACGATGAGTGGTACAACAACAGTGGCGATAAAAGCGATTTCAACACCTACGTGAAATATAATTTTGCTTTAAGCCAAAGCACTAATCTTTATGCCGATGTGCAATACCGAAACATCGAATACAAAATTGAAGGCATCGACGATGATTTTCGAGTACTTGACCAACAACACACCTACAATTTTGTAAACCCCAAACTGGGTATCTATCATCAAATTTCAAAAAACACAAAAGCTTATGCATCGTGGGCTGTAGCACATCGCGAACCTAGCCGCAGCAACCTTACCGATGCAAACCCCGAGGGGCCTCAACCTACATTTGAAAAGCTGAACGATTTTGAAGCAGGCTTCCATTTTAACAACAAAAAACTAAATGCAGGGGCCAACCTTTACTATATGGTTTACGATAACCAGCTTGTACTAACCGGCGAAATAAACGATGTTGGATCGGCTATAATGGTGAACGTTGAGGACAGTTATCGCCGAGGAATTGAGTTGATGGCAGGGTTTGCATTCACTAAAAAAATTAAATGGGAAGCCAACGCCACACTGAGCCAAAACCACATTTTAAACTATACCGAATATGTTGATAATTGGGATACATGGGGACAAGAAGCTTTTGAGCTGGGCACCACTACCATTGCCTTTTCGCCATCGGTAATTGCCAACAGCAACATAAGCATTGAACCTTTTGAGCAAATGCAGCTATCACTTATTTCGCAATATGTTGGCCGGCAATACATCGACAATAGCGCAAGCAGTCAGCGCCAACTCGACCCCTATTTTGTAAACAACTTACTGCTGAGCTATACGCTTAACCCAAGCTTTGCCAAATCGGTTAAACTATCGTTAATGGTGAACAACTTACTGAACCACCAATACGAATCAAATGCATGGGTTTATTCCTATATACTGGGGGGCAAGCGCTATACCATGGATGGTTATTTTCCTCAGGCAGGCATCAATTTTATGGCCGGCCTTTCCATAAAATTTTAAAACAGAACATTGATAACAAATTTCTTACCCTACTTTAAAGCTTATTTCCAATTTTTGGGGTTGTATTTAAAATACAGCCCCTTTTTATATCAATAAAAAAGGGCAACAGTAAAAACCATTGCCCTTTATCCTTTCGGATAACCAGATATATTCAATTATTCTTAGAATTCACAATTTTGCGGAGTGCGTGCAAAAGGTATCACGTCGCGAATATTGCCCATGCCGGTTACAAAAGTAATAAGCCTTTCGAAACCAAGGCCAAACCCGCTATGTGGCACTGAACCATAGCGACGGGTATCGAGGTACCAGTCCATTTCTTCGAGTGGAATGTCCATTTTTTTCATTTTTTCAACCAATACATCGTAACGTTCTTCGCGTTGCGATCCACCAATAATTTCGCCAATTTGCGGGAAAAGCACATCCATTGCGGCAACGGTTTTGCCATCGGGGTTTACTTTCATGTAAAAAGCTTTGATATTGGCCGGGTAATCGATTAATATTACAGGTTTTTTGAAATGCTTTTCAACCAGGTAACGTTCATGTTCGCTTTGTAAATCGGTACCAAAACCCTTCACTTCGTACTGAAACTGACCTTTTTTTGCCGGTTTAGAGTTTTGTAAAATATCAATAGCTTCGGTATAAGTAAGACGAACAAAATCGTTTTCGGCCACAAACTTCAGTTTTTCAATCAGTTCCATCGAACGTTGATCTTGCGGCTTGTTCTTTTCTTCTTGTTGTTGCCTATCGCTCAAAAACTTAAGGTCTTCGGCACAATTGTCGAGTGCATATTGGATGAGGTATTTCAGGAATTCTTCGGCAAGATCCATGTTGTCGTTCAAATCGTAGAAAGCCATTTCGGGTTCAATCATCCAAAACTCGGCTAGGTGGCGCGAAGTATTCGAATTTTCGGCTCTGAATGTTGGCCCGAAGGTATAAATTTTCGAAAGGGCCAATGCTGCAAGCTCACCTTCGAGTTGTCCCGAAACGGTAAGGTTGGTTTTTTTACCGAAGAAATCTTTGCTGTAATCAATGCTTCCTTCCTCGTTGAGTGGAGGATTTGCCATATCGAGGGTTGTAACCTGAAACATTTCGCCGGCACCTTCGGCATCGCTCGAAGTAATAATTGGCGTATGAATATTGAAAAAACCTTTATCGGTAAAAAATTTGTGCACGGCAAAAATCATTGAATGACGCACACGGGCAATAGCGCTAAAAGTATTTGTACGAAAGCGTAAATGAGCAATTTCGCGCAAAAACTCAAGGCTGTGCCTTTTGGGCTGCAACGGATATTTATCGGGATCGGCCTCGCCAACCACTTCAATTTGCTTAGCAATAAGCTCAACATTTTGCTGGCCGCCCGATTCAACCAGCTCGCCAACAACAGTTATTGCTGCACCGGTATTTATTTTCTTCAGGAGTTCGGAGCCAAAAGCTTCAACATCGGCAACAACCTGTAAGTTGCTAAGTACCGTACCATCGTTCAAATTTATGAAATTGACATTCTTGCTTTCGCGTTTTGTACGAACCCAACCACTCACTTTAATGGTGCTGCCAAAAGCATCCGACTTCAAAATTTCTTTGATTTCCTGACGTTTCATCTTTATTTTATATTAAAAATTTATGATTCGCAAAGGTAAAAGATTTTGCAAAAAACACAGATGAAACGTTAACGAACTTCCCTTTTGTTAAGCTAAAATGTTTTGAATTTTCTGTTGCGCTTCTTCGGCTTTCTTTTTAAAACCATCAACCAAATCGTTCATCACCTCTTTAACTGTCGAAATTTGAGTGGCTTTGAAAGCATTGGTGCCGGCAAATGCATAACCATTTTTCATATTGCCTTTAGCGGCATTGTACAAAGCAGTAACGATGCAATACGGGCTTTTGCTAATATCGCAAGTTTTGATGCAATGAAATGGACATACTTTTGGCATTTTAAGCCCTTGTTTAACTTTATCGATAAAAGCATTGCCGATTGCACGGCCGGGCATTCCAACCGGGCTTTGTATAATTTCCACTTCGTTTTCGGAGGCATCGATGTACTGCTGTTTAAACACATCAGAAGCATCGCATTCAATAGTGGTTACAAAGCGGCTTCCAAGCTGTACCCCCTTTGCTCCTTTGGCCATTATACTGTACATATCGTTACCATCGTAAATACCGCCAGCAGCAATAACAGGAATTTCTTTTCCGTATTTTTCTTCAAAAACTTTCACTTCGCGAACTACATTGGGCACCAATTGTTCGAGCGAATAGTTTTCATCTTCAATTTGTTCTTTTTTGAAACCCAAATGGCCACCTGCTTTGGGGCCTTCAACCACAAACGCATCGGGCAAGTAATTATAGCTTGCCTGCCATTTTGAACAGATTAACCTTGCTGCTTTCCCCGACGAAACGATAGGCACTAAACGAGTTACACTATCGGGTTTCAGAAAACTTGGCAAGTTTAAGGGCAAACCGGCCCCGGCAAAAATAATATCGGCCTTTTCGGCAATGGTAGTACGCACCATGTCTTCGAAATTGGTAAGCGCTGCCATAATGTTAACACCAATTACACCCTTAGTTGCTTCGCGGGCTTTTTTAATTTCGTTTTTAAGCCCTTCGATATTCGATTGTAGATAATTTTTTGCTTTATCGCGATAAACAAGGCCAAGCCCTGCACATGAAATTACTCCTACTCCACCTTCGTTGGCTACTGCTGCTGCTAATTTCGACAACGAGATACCAACACCCATTCCACCTTGAATAATAGGGACAGGAATGTTTAATCCCCCAATTTGTAATCCTTTCATAAAATTATATTCATTATAAAGATGCAAACCTAAACAGAAAAGGCTTGATTGATACTATTTTTTTAAGCATTAACATTAATATAATAGCCAGTTTGAAATACATAAACAGCCAAACACTGTTTATTAGCAATTTAGATCATTTACCAACAAAAAAGCCGCATTGTATTTTTTGATCAAATGCGGCTTTTATTCGAATTATTTGTTTTTAGGCTTCTGATACTGCTTTTAAAAAAGCATTGATATTCTCGGTACTCACCTTTGGTGGCATTCCGCCTCCGCACGACGCCATTAGTTTTGTCCGATCGGCAACTGCTGCCAACATGGCTTTGGTTTGTTCGTAAACTTCAGTTGGAGTGCATGCTGCCAAAACATCGCGAGGTGGCAAACTTCCCAAAACAACCAATTGGTGATTTGTAGCTTCCTGAATTTCGGAAATCGACAAATCGAGCCCGGGATTGTACAGGTTAATACCAATTTCGGGATAAAATTTAACCGACATGCTGCAATCGGCATCGTTATGAAATAGTTTTACCTTATCGTTAGTATTATACAATTCTTTAAGGTATGGAAGACCAAACTCTACAAATTCGTCTTCGCCAACAAAGCCAACAATATCGTCAAGCATCATTATTCCTTCAATAGTAGGAATTGCATCGTGCTGAATTTGGTGCCACTTTTTCAGAAAATCGGTAATGACACGTAAAAGTTTGTGCACTTTATCGGGTTCCATCATCATGGTGGTCATTAGTTCGGTAGTACCCATTAAAAACGATGCGATGTTAAGCGGACCACGCGAAACCGAAAAACGTATTTTATGACCTGCAGCCTCAATGGCAGGTCGAGCTACTTTCAACCTGTTGAGCATAAAAGGCAAAAGCCCATCGGTTTCGGGATTGGGAACTTCGAGCGCGTCAATATCTTCGCTCGAATGAATCACCTTATCCGCAAAAGGAAACTCATCGGTCCAGAAAACCGTTTTGGCACCAAAAGCCGAAGGCTCGGTACACATTCCGTATTCGCTCCAAAAACCGGGCAGGAACATCACATCGGGAAAAGTCTCGAGTGCTTTCAGGTTAGCTTTCAACCACAATTCATCATTCGAAAAATAATCGAGTATCGAAATTCCATACCAATTAGGCAGCCAAGGACAATCGATAATAAAACCAGTCGGAATTTTTTCATTGTTTGATTCACCTTTAACCAAGGCAACCAAATCGCTCCATTGTTTATCAGTCATGTATCACTCTATTAGGTTACTTTATTCTTTTTTTTTTAAAAATCGACTGAAATTAGTACAATTCTTCAATTCACTCAAAAAAAACGGCTTTAAAATTCTCTAATATCATTCCTTCCACCAAAACAACAATCATTTCCACCTAAAAAGGTATAAATATTCGCTTCTTTAAAAATAATTAGAAAATAAGCCGGCTTTTCGATTAATTTTGAAACGTTAACCTAAATATATTTTCATGGAAAAAATTGCCGATAAAATAAAAACCGGAAAAATATTGGTTTCGGACGGTGCCTGGGGCACATTTTTGCAACAAAAAGGTTTGCAGCCGGGCGAATGTCCCGAACTTTGGAACCTCGATCACCCCAACGAAGTATTCGACATTGCCAAAAGCTACATCGATGCCGGAGCCGATATGATTGAAACCAACAGTTTTGGAGGATCGCGTTTTAAACTTGAACTATACGGGCTGGGCAATAAGGTTTATGAAATAAACAAAGCTGCTGCCCAAATATCGCGCAAAGCAGCCGGATCGAACAAACATGTATTGGGCTCGATTGGCCCTAGTGGCAAGATGCTGGTAATGGGCGATGTAACCTACGACGAATATTACGAAGCATTTAAAGAACAGGCCATTGCCCTGGCCGATGGTGGTGCCGACACCTTGGTTATTGAAACCATGACCGATATTGACGAAGCACGTGCAGCCGTTAGTGCAGCCCACCAAAATACCAATTGCGAAATTATTTGTACAATGACCTTCGACAAAACACCCGATGGAGAATTTTACACAATGATGGGAATTGCACCGGCCGACATGGTTCAATCAATAATCGATGCCGGGGCAAATATTATTGGAGCCAATTGTGGCAACGGCATGGAAAACATGATCGCCATTTCGGAAGCCATACGAGCGGTAAATGCTGAAATACCAATACTTATTCATGCCAACGCCGGCGCTCCGGTTTATGAAAATGGAGCAACTCATTTTTTGGAAACCCCGGAACAAATGGCCTCACTAGTTGAAAAACTTGTTTTGGCGGGTGCCAATATTATTGGTGGATGCTGTGGAACCACACCCGAACACATCAGGCAAATAGCACAAAAAGTGAAACAAATGCAATAACAACTAAACAAACATAATCAACTAATCAGCAAGTTAAATGGATTCAACAGAATTATTGAGAAAATTATCGGAATGTGTCGAGATGGGAAAAGTGAACAAAGATGCACCCTTTCCACCTGCGATGAAAGGAATGGACGGTGCCGATGAGCTCACCAAACAAGCGCTCGAAATGGGTATTAAGCCTATCGAAATATTAAATGATGCGCTAATTTCGGCAATGGAAAAAGTGGGTGAAAAATTCAGTCAGAAAAAGATTTTTGTGCCTCAAATGCTCATTTCGGCCAAAGCAATGAACGCTTCGATGGAACACCTTAAACCTTTCTTTCAAAGCGGCGAAGTTAAACGTAAAGGTAAATTCATTATCGGCACAGTAGCAGGCGACTTGCACGACATTGGCAAAAACCTTGTAGCCATGATTGTTGAAGGTGCCGGCTGGGAAGTTATTGATTTAGGCGTTGATGTAAAAACACCTAAATTTCTGCAAGCCATTGCCGACCATCCCGATGCAATTGTTGGGCTTTCGGCACTACTTACCACCACCATGCAAAGCATGAAAAACACTGTAAGCGAAATACATGCACAATATCCAAACATTAAACTTATTGTTGGCGGCGCACCAGTAACCGATGCTTTTAGCAAAGAAATTGGAGCCAATGCATATGCCCACGACCCTCAAGGCGCAGTAAGTTATTTAAACGCTCAAGTAGCTTAAAAAAGAATGTTAAAAGGTGAATTGCATATTGAAGCACAACAACTGCATGTCGATGTCGAAAACATACTCAAAGGTATGGGCATGCGCATTTCCGATGCCGACAGTTATTTGACTGAACTAATTGACAATTCAATAAAAACCGGATTGCAATTGATTCAAACAAAAGCTTGTTTTGCGATTTTTGAGAACCCGCAATTCGACCTGACAAAGAAAACAATTACTATTGAAAACAAAATATTCAAAACCGGGGCAGTGGTTTGCAGCATGTTAAAACGCAGCGAAGCCATTGCCCTTTTTATTGCCACTATCGGGCCGCAAATTGAAAACTTATCGAAAAAAGAAATGGCAGCAGGCAATGGCCTTGAAGGGCTAGTTTTCGATATAATTGGATCGGAATTGGCCGAGAATTTAAGCGAATTAGTACACCTGCACATAACTCAATTAGCTAATAAAAAAGGGTTGAACGTTAGCAACCGTTTTAGTCCTGGCTATTGCAACTGGCCAGTATCGGATCAACACAATCTTTTTGATCTGTTAAACGAAATGGATTGCAGCGTAAACTTAAACCCTTCGTCGTTAATGACACCGGTTAAATCGGTAAGCGGCATAATAGGCATTGGCAAAAATTTACGCCGGGTAGCCTACAAATGCAACATTTGTAACGACAAACACTGCATTATGCGAAGGCAAAACAGCTAAAATGCTGCCATTCCCGTTTCATAAAACATTATCTTTGCCATAAACAAGTTAAAAAGTTTATGAGCATAATTCCACCCTATATTGAACAAGGTGATACCATTGGCATTGTTTCAACGGCATCGGCAATAAGCCAATCGATAGTTGAACCGGCTGTTGAGCTTTTGCAAGGCCTTGGCTATAAAGTGCAGCTTGGTACTCATGTTTTTTCAAAAAACGGACAATTTGCAGGAACCGACCAACAAAGGGCATCCGACTTACAACTGATGCTCGACAACCCAAAAATAAAAGCCATAATATGTTCGCGCGGAGGTTACGGAAGTTTGCGAACGGCCGAACTGATCAACTGGTCAAACTTTACAAAAAAACCCAAATGGCTAGTAGGTTTCAGCGATATAACTGCCTTACATGCTAAAATCCAGCAATTGGGCATCGCTTCGGTACACGGCCCTATGCCAAAACACTTTACCGAAAACGAAAAACCATCAGATAGCTTTCGGTTTTTGCTTAATGCTTTAAACGGCAATGAATTATCGTACACTTTCGAGCCATCCGAATTCAATCGTCAGGGCAAAGCAAGTGCTCCTGTTGTGGGCGGCAACCTATCGATGATTTACAGCCTGCGCGGAACCCCTTACGATATTGACACCAATGGAAAAATCCTTTTTATTGAAGATTTGGGCGAGTACCTGTACCACCTCGACCGCATGATGATGAACCTTAAAACAGGCGGAAAGCTTAAAAACCTTGCGGGTATTATTGTTGGACACTTCAGTGGCATGAAAGACCACTCAAATAATTTTGGCAGAACACTTGAAGAGATTATTAACGATGCAACAAAAGACTATACTTTTCCGGTAATGTTCAACTTCGAAGCAGGTCACCAAAGCAATAACTTTCCGCTCAAATTTGGAATCGAAGCTAAAATTGTTGTAGAAAAACACAAATCGACATTCATTCAATAAAAACAAGAACATGACTGTACAAAAAGACCTTGGACAAATGGGCGAACAAATTGCCTTCGAACACCTTATTAGAAAAGGATACTACATAAAAGCCCGAAACTGGTACTACAAAAATGCCGAAATCGACATAATTGCTACTCACAAAAATCAACTAGTAATAGTTGAAGTAAAAACGCGTAGTGCAGCCATTTACGAAGAACCACGCGATTCAATCACTGATCAAAAAATCAGGTTTTTAACCCACGCAGCCGAAGCTTACATACTTGAAAATGAAATTGATTTGGAAACCCGTTTTGATGTTATAGCGATAAAATGGTTTGGAA
The DNA here is from genome assembly GCA_035380005.1 of Prolixibacteraceae bacterium. Classification (GTDB taxonomy): domain Bacteria; phylum Bacteroidota; class Bacteroidia; order Bacteroidales; family Prolixibacteraceae; genus Roseimarinus. The sequence goes on from DAOSWJ010000046.1 coordinate 11,311, forward strand.
ACGGCAAATATGAACTAAACCATATAGAAGACGCTTTTACTCCAATGGTTGATTAATCGAGGTATTTATGCAGCACGTTGAATAAAGTACGTAGGCTTACCGGCTTCGAAATAAATTCATCGCAGCCCGACTGAAAAGCTTTCAACCTTTCGTTACTTAATACATAGGCAGTTTGAACAATTAATGGAATATTGGGGTACATTGCCTTTATATTTCGAGTAGCCTCATAACCATCCATAACAGGCAAACGCAAATCCATTAAAATACAATCGATAGCCTCGGTTTCGGAAGCAATCTTAACTCCTTCGGCACCATTTACAGCAAACATTACATTTACTCCCGTATTCTGCAATGCTGTTTTATAAAAATACCGGGCAACTTCTTCATCTTCAACTACCAGAACGGTTTTACCCACCCAACTTGGAATTTGTTCAATCATTATTGTAACGGTAAAATATTTTTACATTTACTGCAAATATAAATATTAAAAACTTTAAAAGTAGCTTTTTGTTTAGCCGTAAGGATAATGTAAAGATTTTAAGCGCATAATATCGGGTCTTTTTTAAAAATTTGACAAATAAATTCGAAAAGGAAACTCGTTTTCGGATATAAGTTTAAGATTGTATATCTTAGCGGGCTGAAAAAAGCAAGTGGTAATATTTTAGTTATTAAGTGTTAAACGTAAAACAACTGGCATAAAATGATCGTTAAAATAGTCAACAAATCGAATAATCCTTTACCAACATACAGTACAATTTTATCGGCCGGCATGGACATCAGGGCATCGTTAAATGAGAAAGTAACATTAAAACCACTCGAAAGAGCTTTGATTCCCACTGGCTTATACATTGAGCTACCCAAAGGGCACGAGGCACAAATAAGGCCACGCAGTGGTTTGGCATTAAAACACGGCATATCGGTACTCAACACACCGGGCACAATTGATGCCGATTACAGGGGCGAAATTGGTATTATTCTTGTAAACCTCTCGAACCAGGATTTTACAATCGAGAATGGAGAACGAATTTGCCAAATGATAATAGCAAAACACGAAACTGTTGACTGGAGCGAAGTTGAATTTTTGGAAGAAACAGAAAGAGGAGCCGGAGGCTTTGGCCATACCGGGAAAAAATAGATGAAGGGAAAGAGAATGAACAAATTAAGCATAGCTATTTTTTTAGTTTTTGTTGCTGTTTTTGTGAGCTGTAGTACCAGCAAGAAAGCTACTACCGAACCACAAAACCAAATAAGCCAACAAAACAACTTATCGGAAGAAAAGAAAATCGAATTTGAATATTTATACATCGAAGGCTTAAAACAAAAAATGTTGGGCAACGCCGAAATGGCCATCCAATATTTTAATAATTGTGTTGAAATTAATCCGCAATCGGCTGCGTCGCTTTACGAATTGGCCAACATTTATGCTTCGAAAGGAGAATTGGTTACTGCCAAGTTATTGCTTCAAAAAGCCACACAAATTAATCCCAATAACCGTTGGTACAAAATTCTATTGGCGCAAATTTACCAAAACAGCAACCAATACTCCGAAGCCAGCGAAATATACACTGAACTAATCAAGCAAGAACCCGATAATATTGACTTTCTGTACATGAATGCAATACTGCTTTCAACATCGGGCGATACCGATAAAGCAATCAAAGCTTACAACGATTTGGAAAAAAACATGGGCTACAACGAACAAATAGCCCTTTCGCGTCAAAACATCTATCGACAGGCAGGTAAAAACAAGGAAGCTTATGCCGAGATTGAGAAACTAATAGAATATGCGCCCGAAGTGCCCGAATATTATGGCATTTTAGCCGATATGTACAAAGAAGACGGCAACCTAAAAAAAGCCCTCGAATATTACGACAAAGTAATAGAAATTGACCCGTCAAATGGTTTTGTAAATTTCTCGCTAGCAACATTATACATCCAAAATAACGATATTGAAAAAGGTTACAAATATGCCCGCAAAGGTTTTTCGAACAAAAATGTAGAACTAGAAACAAAAATCCAGCTTTACCTGATGTTGAGCACTGCCCCTGTCGAAATGAAAATTAGCGACGAACAGCTCGAAGACCTGATTAAAACTGTATTAAAGATTCACCCCGAAGATGCCCGGAGCTATGGAATTATGGCCGACTTTTTAATGCAACGCGAACGTACTTCCGAAGCTCGCGATTACATGCAACAGGCCATTGAAACCGACCCAAATTCGTATATGTTGTGGGAACAATTATTAATAACTGAAAACCAATTATCCGACTTTGAATCGATGGCTGCAAACAGCCAAAAAGCCATGCAGCTTTTTCCAACACAACCAATGTTGTATTTGTTAAATGCTGTATCGAACATTCAACTAAAAAATTACCAACAAGCACTGAGCTCTCTCGACAATGGCCAAATTTACGTGGTTGACAACAAACAACTCAACGCACAATTCGATTTGTACAGGGCCGAAACATTTTACAATCTTGATAAAAGCGATAAGGCTTTTGACGCATTCGAAGAAGTGATAAAAAACGACCCAGAAAACTATATGGCATTGAACAATTATGCTTACTATTTATCGGTTAGGGGCGAACAGCTCGAAAAGGCCGAATTAATGAGCAGCAAAGTAATACAAGCTAACCCCGATAACCCCACTTACCTCGACACGCATGCTTGGGTGCTTTTCATGAAAGGCGAATACCGTTTGGCAAAATTCTACATGGAAAATGCAATTAAAAACGGCGGCAACAGCAGCGAAGTTGTGGTAGAGCATTACGGCGATATACTTTTTATGCTCAACGACATTGACAAGGCAATGGAACAATGGCAAAAATCGCTCGAAATGGGAAACACCTCCGAAACATTAAAGAAAAAAATTGCAGAGAAGAAGTATATAGCAGAAGTGGAGTAATGCAGTTTAAAAAAAATTCATATTTACAAATAGTTTTGGCTACTTTATTTTTAGCCACTGTTGCATCGTGCAACGTATCGCGTAAAGCAGCATATTACGAAGCAAAGCCTATGGCTACAAGCCGCATAGTTCGTAAAGTTGTAAAACAAGCACCCGAATACAAAAATTACGAATCGAAACGCATGGCAATAAGCTACTTCGATGGTGATAAAAAAGGAACGTTAACCGGGCAGCTTAAAATTGATTACGACAAAGCACTAATTGTTACTTTGCGAAAAATGAACCTGCCGGTTGCCCGTGCGTATATAAGCACCGACAGCATAACAGTTGTGAACTTTATTGAAAAAAACTACATACAGGAACAACTTTCTATTATCGATGAATTGTTTGGTGTTGATATTGGTTACGAGATGCTTCAAGCCCTGTTAACAGCCGATGTAAGCAAACTGGTTGACAGTAATCTCTTCGATAAAGATATTGTTTCCGAAATCGACTCGAACCAATACCGCATCGACAGCCAGTTTAACAGGAAAATTGACCGCGCTTT
>DAOSWJ010000047.1:0-14746 GCA_035380005.1 Prolixibacteraceae bacterium
AGGCGCGACTGTATTATTTTAACGGTGTTTAACAGCTTGCCAAGTCCTTCGAGGGCAAAATATTCACATTGTACGGGAATAATTATCGAGTCGGCACAGGTAAGCGCATTTACAGTTATTAAACCCAATGATGGTGAGCAATCGATCAGGATGAAATCGTATTGGTTTTTAAGCTCATCGGTTACCTGTTTGAGTATTTTTTCCCTGTCGGGCATGTTTAACATTTCAATTTCGGCGCCTACCAAATCGATATGAGAAGGCATCAGGTCGAGTCCTTCTATTTCAGTTTTCAAAATTGCTGTTTCGGGCTCAATGCGGTCAATAATGCATTCATAAATGCTGTTCTCAATGGTTTTTAAATCGAAACCCAAACCCGATGTGGCGTTGGCCTGCGGATCGGCATCGATCAATAAAACTTTCTTTTCGAGAACAGCTAAGCTGGCCGATAAATTAATGGCGGTTGTTGTTTTGCCTACTCCGCCTTTCTGATTTGCAAGTGCTATGACTTTACCCATGTGTTGTATTTTTTGTATCCCAAAAATAGTATTTTAAGCTTTAATGCCATCAAATTTTTTTGCTTATATCAAAACTGTCCTGTTTTGTGTTGTTTTACATGTCTAATACGGATCAACATCGATTGAAACAATTACTGCACTGTTGTTTTCGAACGCCTTAACCATTTCAATGGCATTTAATATTGTTGATTTTGCTTTTGGTGGCGAAATATTTTTTTCCAGTTTAATTCTTATCATTAATTGATAGTATTGTTGCATTCTGCTGATAAGGTGAAATTCGGGGCCCATTATTCGTTCGCCAAGTTTAATTCGTAATTGTTTAGCCAATTGAACTGCTACTGTTTGAGCCCTTTCTTTGTTTTTGTGTTTAACGGTAAGGTAAACTAACCGGTACCATGGCGGATATCTGAAAAGCTGTCGTTCGGAAATGAATTGGTTAAAAAAATTGTCGTAATTGTGTTCAATTACATGTTTGATTACCGGGTGGTTGGGTTGCGAGGTCTGTATGATTACTTTTCCTTGTTTACTTTTCCGACCGGCACGTCCGCTCACCTGTGCCATTAGCTGGTAGGCTTTTTCGTATGAGCGAAAATCGGGGTAATTCATCAAATTATCGGCATTTAAAATTCCCACCAGGCTCACGTTTTCAAAATCGAGGCCTTTGGTAACCATCTGTGTGCCAACCAAAATGCGCGTTTTCCCATCGGTAAAATCGCCAATCACTTTTTGAAAGCCTTGTTTGGTGCGCGAAGCATCATAATCGAGACGACCAATTTTTACCCCGGGGAAAAATATTTTCAATTCGTCTTCGACTTTTTCGGTACCAAAACCTTTGGTTTGTACATCGGCTGAGCCACATTGGCTGCACGAGCCGGGTAACTGAACCGTGTAGCCACAGTAATGGCATTGCAGGTTGTTGAAATATTTATGATAAGTAAGGCTAACATCGCAATGCATGCATTTGGGGATGTATCCACAGCTTCGGCATTGAATAAATGGCGAAAAACCCCTTCGGTTTTGAAACAGGATTACTTGTTCGTTCGAAGCAAGGGCTGTTTCCATTTCGGTGAACAACTGAGGGGTGAAATGCGATTTCATTAGTTTGCGCTTGTGTGCATCGCTTAGGTCGGCAACAATAATTTCGGGCAATAAAACATTGTTGTGACGTTTGCTAAGGTTCACCAAACCGTATTTTCCGCTTGTAGCATTCAGGTAGCTTTCAAACGAAGGGGTTGCCGTGCCCATCAACACTTTGGCATTGTGCAAACTGGCTAAAACAACGGCACAATCTCGCGCATTGTATCGTGGAGCAGGGTCGAATTGTTTAAAGCTGCTTTCATGCTCCTCGTCAACAATTACCAAACCCAAGTTCGAAAAAGGTAGGAAAAGTGCCGAGCGTGCGCCTAAAATTAGTTGATATTGGTTGTTTGTGCCCGGCGAAAAGGCTGCTACTTTGTTCCATATTTCAACTCGTTCGGCATCGCTGAATTTCGAATGGTAAACACCGGCAGAGCTTCCTAAAATGTTGGTGAGGCGTTCAATAATTTGCGATGTAAGAGCTATCTCGGGTAACAAATACAAAACCTGCTTTCCGGCTTTGATTTGCTCTTGCGCCAAGCGTAAATATATTTCGGTTTTACCACTGGCCGTTACACCATTCAATAATACAACGTTTTTATTGCTGAAGTGGGCATAAATTTCATTCAATGCTTTCTCTTGATATTGATTTAGCGGGTTGTTTTTTTTCGTTGCTTCAATGTTTTGCAGCCTGTCGGTTTCTAATTCAATAATTTCGATAATGTGTTTTGATTCAAGCGATTTAAGAACTCCTTCGGTGCAGGCGGCCTTGGTCATCAGTTCTTTTTTTGATACCGAATCGAGGGGTTTGTTTGAATAATAATGCAATTGGTTGAGCAGCAGCATCAACAACTCGGTTTGTTTGGTACTTTTTTTAAGTTGGTCGAATGCTTTTTGCATCTGTGTTTCGTCGGATAGCCGGCTGTTTACTTTTATATGTGTGATTGTTTTTGGCCGGTAGCGTTCTGTAATTTTTTCTTCAATAATTACAGCACCTTTTTTAAGCAACGACTGGATGTACGGATAAGCGTTGGCTTTTTTTGTTAATGAGTTGATTTGGTTTATGCTGCATTTTTGTTGGTTGATAACAAATTGTAAAACAGTTTCTTCGGTTGGGCTAAGCTTTTCGGTTTGTTCCCATTCGGTGTTGTGAATAATGTTGGTTTGGCTTTCGAGCTTGAGTGCCGACGGAAGTGCTGCTTTCATTACTTCGCCTTCGCTACTTAGGTAGTAGCTGGCAATCCACTCCCAAAACTTAAACATTAAAGGGTTTACAACCGGTTCTTCGTCGAGTAAAATTTCAATAGGCTTAGTTTCGTATTCAGGCTGATTGTTGTGGATGTTTTTTACCAGCCCGGTATAAAATTTTCGGTTACCAAATGGCACAACAACCCTACAGCCCACTTGTACCGCCCCAATATATTTATCGGGTACTAAGTAGGTAAAGTTTTGGTTTACAGGTAAAGGTAAAACCAAATCGATGTATGTGGGCTTGTTCTCCATCGTTGTCAAAAATAGGAGTTTCGAAATGAACTTTGCAAAATATGGATGTCAACTTATTCACAAAAAAACTGCTTTGTTAATAAGCTGTTTATTTGCTCCCTAAAACCATCAACATCACACCAATTATAATTCCGGCAAGGTAGAAGCTCTTCTTTTTTATGTTTTTTTCTTTAAAAAACAGTGCACCAAAAACAAAGGGTACAATAACTCCGCTGCGACGTATGCCCGATAAAACCGAAATAAGCATGTCGGGGTAGCTAATGGCATAGAAGTAAATGAAGTCGGTAAAAAACAAAAATATTCCTATAAACGGTATACTTATACGCCATTTAAAAGGGGTGCTTTTTGCACGGTTTGGATACCACAGAAAAGCAAAAATGGGCAACATGAGCAAAAGTTGATAAATGCCGCTCCATGTTTGAACCGATAGGCGATCGATGGCTTTTACCACAAACTTGTCGTATAAACTGCTTGCCGAACCGATTAGGGTTGCTGCAATGATCAGAAATACCCATTTGTTTTTTCTGAAATTGATCCCTTCGAGTTTGCCGGTGGTCGAAAATAGGTAAAAAAAGGAAAGCGTAATGAGCAATCCTAACCATTGTAAAGCATTGAGCTTTTCGGAGAAAATAACAAGGGCACCTAACAGAGTCCACAATGGTGCCGTTGCCCTTATGGGGGTTACGATGGTAAGTGGCAGGTGTTTTACAGCAAAAAAAGCCAAAATCCAACTCGATAAAACAATTACCGCTTTAATAAAAATAAGCAGGTGTTCTTTTACTGTTATTGAAGGTACAAATAAGTTGAGGTTTTGTAGTGTTTCGGGGAAATAATACGAACCAGCAATGAGGGGGATGTAAAAAATTAGGCTGCTACTTGCAATCGATATCAACAGCACCGGGATAACTGCATTGTTGTTCAGCGAAGTTTTTTTGAAAATGTCGTATATGCCCAACAAAACGGCAGCTAAAATTCCCCAAATTGCCCACATAAATCAGTTGTTTGATAAAAAATTGTGTGCAAATGTAATTGAAAAATCAGGTGTAGATTTAAGGCATAAAAAAAACGATGCCAAAGAAACAAAAACTTAAAGTGTGTAAAAAATCGCAAAAAAATCACAAAACAAGTCAGGTCGCAGGTGTAGATTGTTCATATTTATCTACTTTTATTCACTCAATAAAAAGAATAATACTTTATGTCTGTGCAAAATGCTTCAACTTCGCGTCGTAATTTTCTGAAAACCTCGTTGTTAGGCGGGGCTGCATTAACAATTGTGCCTTCGTCGGTTATTGCCGGTTTAGGGCACAGGGCACCCAGCGATAAACTGAATATTGCAGCGGTTGGGGTAGGGGGCATAGGTTTTTTGAATCTGTCGCAGCTTAGCCAAGAGAATGTTGTTGCGTTGTGCGATGTTGATTGGGATTATGCACAGAAAGCTTTTCGGCGTTGGAGCAATGCTGCTCGTTATAACGATTTTAGAGAGATGCTCGATCGCGAAAAAGGGATTGATGCAGTGCTGGTTGCTACACCCGATCATACCCACTCGGTAATTGCTATGGCTTCCATGCAATTGCAAAAGCACGTTTTTGTTCAGTCGCCAATGGCCCACTCGGTTTTTGAGGCGCGGCGCATGACCGAAACAGCAAGGGTTTACGATGTAGTTTCGCAAGTGGGCAACACGGTGGCTTCGAGCGATGAAACACGTGAGCTTTCCGAAATTATTTGGGCGGGCACAATTGGCGAGGTGCACGAAGTACATGCTTGGTCGGCCAACCCAAAATGGAAGCAAGGCCTTTCTTATCCTACCGATAAAATGCGTGTTCCTAAAGATCTCGATTGGGATTTGTTTATTGGACCTGCCCCTGAAATTCCGTATCATTCAACATACACACCTTATGGTTGGCGTGCTTGGTGGAACTTCGGAAATGGTGCAATTGCTGCCGATGGCCCTTCAATTTTGGAGCCTGTTTTCAGGGCACTTAAGCTTTCGGCACCTGTCGAGGTTGAAGCCAGCTCAACACCTGTTAACTTGCAATCGGCTCCGGTTGCTCAAAAACTGGTTTACAGCTTCGAAGGCAGAGATAATTTGCCCAAACTGGCCATGCCTGCATTAAAGTTGTTTTGGTACGATGGTGGTTTGCGCCCTCATTTTCCCGAACAAGTTGTAGCTTTAAACGATTTTGATTTGCACGACGGAGGGTTGTTGTTTATTGGCTCTAAGGGAATTATTGCCTGTGAACCAAATGGTAAAAATTACAGGGTTGTTATTGATGGACACATTATAAATGTGAATGTGGATAAAAAACTTCACCGAATTGTTGACCCCGAAAACGGTGGCCACGAGCACGACTGGGTAAGGGCTTGTAAGGAACAAAGCACCAATCGCTTAATGCCTACTGCAAACTTCGACTCACAAGCTGCTTTAACCGAAACAATTTTAGTGGGAACCTTGGCTGTTAGAATGCAGTCGTTAGGTAAAAAACTTTTGTGGGACAGTGGCCAAATGCGTTTTACAAATATCAATAATTACGAAGAGTTTGAAATTACCAGCCGAGGAGAATTTTACATTCAAAATGGCTTGCAAAAAACCGATGTTGAAGTGAATAAATTCAATGCTTCGCATTTTGTTGACCAAACCGTAAGGCCTTTGTACAGGCAAGGTTGGGTTCAAATCTGATTATACGAAAATCTCATCATCGTTAAAGAACAAAGCGATTTCTCGTTTTGCACTTTTTTCGCTGTCGGAACCATGTATGGCATTGTGTTCTTTCGATTCGGCAAACATGCGGCGTATAGTGCCCAGTTTAGCTTTGGTTGGGTCGGTACTGCCAATTAGCTCACGAAAATCTTTCACAGCATTGTCTTTTTTAATTACAGCTACCACAATTGGCCCCGAGGTCATGTAGTCGAGCAGCTCATTGAAAAAAACTTTATCGCGGTGCTCTTCGTAAAAGATTGCTGCTTTTTCGCGGCTTAGCTGAATCATTTTCATGGCTACAAAATGATAGCCGTTGCGATTTATCATCTCTAAAATCGGCCCAAGGTTGTTGTTGGCAACGGCATGGGGTTTAAGTATTGTAAAAGTAACGTTCGATTTCATTATCTACGTTTTTTATTAAACAACAAAGATTAAGCTTGGTTCTTTTATCTTTGCAAGATAAATAATTTAATGCGATGGATAAGTTGATCGATGAAAATAAAGTTGAAGAATTTTTAAATATTGTAAATAATGGTCGCCAAATTGTTATTGTTCCGCATGTTAACCCCGATGGCGATGCAATTGGCTCTGCGTTAGGTTTGTGGCATGTGTTGGTGCAAATGGGTAAGCAAGCCAATGTGGTGGTGCCCAATAGTTTTCCCGATTTTTTGCAATGGCTAAATGGTAGCAATAAGGTTATCGATTTTGAAAAGCAGAACGAAAAGGCTCTGTCTGTTTTTCAAAAATCGGATGTGATGATTATGGTTGATTTTAACGATTTTGACCGAAGCGAGGGACTTTCGGATACTTTGAACGCTTTTAGCGGAAAAACAATCATGATCGACCATCATCCCGAACCCGTTGCACCTTGCAATTTGGTGATTTCGTTCCCGCAAGTGAGTTCTTCATGCGAATTGCTTTTTCGTTTGATCGAAAGGGCAGGCCTGCTCAAGTATGTTAATCAACCTGCTGCCGAAGCAATTTTTACCGGCATGATGACCGATACCGGTAACTTCAGCTACAATGCTTCCGATCCCGAAACTTATCGAATTATTGCTGCTTTACTCGAAAAAGGTATCGATAAAGACACAATTAACGCTAATGTTTATCACACTTTTTCTGAAGATCGCTGGCGATTGATCGGGCATAGTTTAAAAGAAAAAATGGTGGTTTTGCACGAGTATCGTACAGCATATATCAGTCTGACTAATGACGAACTCAAGCAATTCAACTTTCAGCCCGGCGATACCGAAGGGCTTGTAAATTATCCTCTAATGGTTAAAGGTATTGTTTTTTGCGTTTTGTTTATGGAAAAAGACGACCACGTGAAACTATCGTTACGGTCGAAAGGTGATTTCTCGGTTAATCAATTTGCCCGTAATCATTTCGATGGTGGTGGACATTGCAATGCAGCCGGTGGTAAAACAAAACTTTCAATGAACGATGCCATTGGATTATTTAATCAGCTTTTGCCCAATTATGAGGCTGAATTGTTAAACAATATTTAATTGTAGAAGATGAAACGATCCGATTTGTTGAAAAAATTGTTGCCGGGCTTTATCCCCTTGTTCGTTTTTATTGCTGCCGACGAAATTTGGGGAACAAAAGTGGGCTTAATTGTTGCCCTTACTGTTGGCACGTTCGAGCTAATTTATACATACATTAAAGAAAAGCGTTTCGATAAATTTGTATTGCTCGATACTGCATTGTTGGTAGCTTTAGGCGGGGTATCGTTATTGTTGCACAACGATATTTTTTTCAAAATAAAACCTGCAGTTGTAGAGGCAATTCTTTGCGTGATATTGGCTATTTCGGCATTTACGCGCATCGATATTGTTGGTGGAATGTCGCAACGCTACATGAAAGGAATTGAAATTAACGACCAGGTACAACGTAAGTTTAAACAAACCATCAAAGCCATGTTCTGGATTTTTTCGGCACACACACTTTTGGTTGTTTATTCGGCCTTTTTTATGTCGAAGGAAGCGTGGGCGTTTATTAGCGGTGGTTTGTTTTATATTATTTTTGGGGTATATTTTGTTTACGAGTTGGTTCATCAACGCCGAAAGTCGATGAAGCAAGTTATTCAGCATTTCGAAGACGAAGAGTGGTTGCCGGTGGTCGATGAAGAAGGCAAAGTATTGGGCAGGGCCTTGCGTTCGGCTTGCCATGGCGGAGAACGAATTTTGCACCCTGTGGTGCACCTGCATGTGATGAACCATAACAAACACCTGTTTTTGCAAAAAAGGCCCGAAACGAAGTTGATTCAGCCCGGCAAGTGGGATACAGCTGTTGGCGGTCATATTGCTTTTGGCGAAGATGTAAAAACCGCCCTTCAACGCGAAGCATTCGAAGAAATTGGCTTAAAAGATTTTTCGGCGCGCCCAATCGGAAATTATGTTTTTGAAAGTGAAGTAGAACGCGAGTTGGTGTATTCATTCATTTCGTACGATTATAAAGGCATCAACCTTCATTCCGAAGAGGTTGAAGAAGGCCGTTTCTGGTCGAAAAAACAAATAGAACAAAACTTGGGCAAAGGGGTGTTTACGCCCAATTTCGAAATGGAATACCAACATCAGCTAAAAGACAAGCTTTTCTGATTTTATCGTCCAATAAGAAAAATTGCCGGTCGTTTGTGCAGGTCGGGCAAAGTAGTCGATTTCCATTCCTTTACCGTTTTAGTTTTGATGTATTCGCTTTCGAGCGTAATATCGCAGGCTATACAAAGCCGTGTATTGTTGGTGAGGCTGTTCAGCATTTCTTCAACAATGGCGTTGTTTCGGTAAGGTGTTTCAATAAATATTTGTGTTTGATCGTGCTTTATGGCTTGTTGCTCCATGTAACGAATGGTTTTTGAGCGCGATGGTTGCTTAATGGGGATGTACCCAACAAAAGTAAAGCTCTGCCCGTTCATGCCCGATGCCATTAGTGAAAGCAATATCGACGACGGACCAACCAACGGAACCACATCGATGCCTTTTTCGTGGGCTACTTTTACAGCATCGGCTCCGGGGTCGGCAACGCCAGGGCAACCTGCTTCCGACATTATACCTATATCGTTCCCGTTGATAGCATGTTGCAGAAATTTAACCAGCTCGGAATGGCGGGTGCGCTTATTGATCTCGAAAAACGTAAGCTCGTCAATTACAATATCTTTGTCGAGAGTTTTCAAAAACCTGCGTGCTGTACGGGTGTTTTCAACAATAAAGTATTTTATCGATTGGGCCAAAGGTAAAATATCGGCAGGGAGCACTTTGTAGGGGCTGGTTTCGCCCAAGGTGATGGGTATCAAGTAAATTTTTCCGCTCATAATATTATTTTGTGGCAAAATTAACAGGAATAAGTATTGAATACCCATAATTGTAAATTATTTTTGGAGGCTGAACGAAAAACAAATCATTTTGAAAGTTACTTTTTTAGGTACGGGAACATCGCAGGGTGTGCCGGTTGTGGCATGTCGTTGCGAGGTGTGCCAATCGGCCAACAGTCGCGATAAGCGCTTGCGTTCGTCGGTTTTGGTTGAAGTTGACAATATTACATTGGTGATTGATGCCGGCCCCGATTTTCGACAGCAAATGCTAAATGCAAAAGTATATTCTATTGATGGGATTTTGTTAACTCACGAACATTACGACCATATTGCAGGCCTCGACGATATTCGTGCCTTTAATTGGGTGCTCAAACGTCCAACCGATATTTATGCCGAACAACGCGTACATGCTTCGGTGAAGAAAATATTTTCGTATGTGTTTGCCGGTAAAAAATATCCTGGCATACCGCAAATGAATTTGCACCAAATCGATAATACTCCTTTTGATATTGGTGGAACGCAAATTATGCCGGTTAGGGGCATGCATTATAAATTGCCGGTACTTGGATTTCGAATTGGAGGTTTTGCTTATCTTACCGACATAAAAACCATAGAAAATCCTGAGCTTGAAAAATTGAAGGGATTGGAAGTATTGGTTTTGGGTGCCCTCCGCCAAGAAGAACATTTATCGCATTTGCACCTTAATGCAGCACTCGAACTTATTGAAACGCTGGAGCCGCAAAAAGCATATCTAACCCATGTGAGCCATCAAATGGGTTTGTACAGCCAAATTTCGAAGCTGCTGCCCAATAATGTTGAGTTCGCTTACGATGGTTTAGTTATCGATTTCGAAAAATAACTTAGGTAAAAAAGTACAGTTCCGCTGGTTAAGAAGAATATGCCGGCTACCATTAACCCGGTTTTAATTGAGTAATGATCGCTGAACCAGCCCAATAAGGGGCCAATAATTGCAAAAATTATGCGAATAAACATGTTGCGCAACGACAAAACTGTGGCGCGCACTTCCGACCCGATAAGCATGTTGATGTAATCTTTTAGCACAGGAGTGGCAATGCCCCTTACAATGTAAAAAACGAACAAAAGTGGTATTGCCCAAAGCGAAACAAAGGCTGCCGTAACGATAAAACCCAGCGAAATGGCAATGTAAATAAAACCTGTTGTTTGTTTCTGGCTAAAGCGGTGTTCAATTTTATAGGCAAAAATCGACGATGTGCCCACAGTTAAGTTTAGCAAAGTCCAAATTACCCCGAATAATGGCAGCGGAAAATCGATGGCAATCAAGTAGGGCTGTATAAACCATGCATAGGTAAGTGTTGCGGCGCCTATTAACGACGAAAAGAAAATGAAATAACGAAGTTGTTTAAAATCGACCAATGAATATTTTACAACTTTTAAAATGTCTTTCATACCAGCAACGCGGTTGTGTAAACTGTATTGGGGCTCAATTAGCGTTAGTGCAGCCGGAATTGCTGCTGCCGAAATGCCTACCTGAAAGAAAAATGGCGTTCGTAAGCTGATTGTAGCCAGCAATCCGCCCAAAATGCCGGCAATGGCTTCCGAAAAATTGCCAACCGATGTAACCCTTCCTTCGTATTTGAGGTAGCTTTTTTCACGCTTTTGGCTTTTTAATGTATCGTAAAGCATGGCCGAGTCGGAGCCCGAAATAAAACTTTGTCCTATGCCCAAAATCAATTCGGCAATCATAAACTGCCAAAAGGCGAACGAGAACGAATAAAGCGAAAATCCTAAAGTAGAGAGTATTGCGCCTGTAATGAGTGTTTTTTTGCGCCCCCAAACATCACCAAAATAACCCGAAGGAATTTCAAGCGCCAACATGCCAACCGAATAAACCGACTTTAAAAGAAAAATTTGGGTCATCGATAAGCCGTTATCCTGATAAAACAGCACCACAATAGGCATTATTAACGAAAACCACTTGGCTGTTTTGATTACATAAAGCTTGAAAATGTTGTTCGCGATTCCCTTTTTGAGCATTTCGCAAAAATAAATAAAAAATATTGGCCTGATTATTGGAAAGCAGAAACCATTATTAACTTTTTAAATCTTTTCAGCCATGAAACGAACTTATTTTCAGAAAAACCTAAATCGTACCGCAGGTGCAGTTAAAACAAGTAATCAAATTTCAAAAACTTTTTTGGCAATTTTTGCTGCTTTGCTCGTGTTTTCGTCATGCGTTGGCCCACGTGGGTTCGACGGCCTCGATGGTAAAGATGGTCGTGATGGCCTCGACGGAATTGACGGACGCGATGGTCGTGATGGAATTGCTAATGTTGGCGCAGTAATTTACGATGTTGATGCTTCGTCGTGGTTTGGTAACATCGATGGTTACTCTACCGTTCTCGATGTTCCCGAAATTACCAATTACGTTTATGAAAACGGAGCAGTGTTGGTTTACGTTCTGCAAAACGAAGGCACCGACAATCAGCACTTTAATCAGTTGCCCTATACTTGGTTGAACAACACTTATACCGAGTACATGGATTTTAACGCTTTTGTAGGCAGTATTGAAATTATTTTACGTTGGGTCGATAACGGAGTAAACAACACCGAAGCTCCAACAGGGCCTTATGCTTTCAAGGTAATTGTTATTGAAGGTACTCCGTTGGCAGTACTTGAAGCCAGTGTCGATATTAGTAATCCCGAAGCAGTGATGTCTTTCTTCCAATAAGAAAATAATACAATTTTAAAATACTAAAAATATTAGTATAATTTGATCGTTCTCATCATTTTTTCTCTTTCTATTTTGTAACTTTGCGTTACTTTGGCTAAAAATAATAGTTTAGCAATTTATTGGTTTGGCTAATTGTTGGGCATAGTTGATTAAAGGGAGGAAGGATGAGAACGATTGCTTTATTTACAGATGTAGTTTTGGATATTTACCGCGCCTCGGTAGCTACTGCTTTGGCTGTGCCCCTGGCCGATGGCGGAATAAGAGCCGGCTTTCCTTCGCCTGCGCAGGACTTTCTCGATTTGTCGATCGATTTAAACAAGGAGCTGGTGCACAACCCTTCGGCTACTTTTTTTGGGCGCGTTAAGGGCGAGTCGATGCGCGATGCCGGCATTAACGATGGCGATTTGGTTATTATAGATAAAAGTTTGCCTCCCCGCGATGGCAAAATTGCCGTGTGTTACCTCGATGGCGAATTTACAATGAAACGTATAAAAACCGAAAAGGACTGCTGCTGGTTAATGCCGGCCAATGCCGATTTTAAACCCATAAAAGTTACGCCCGATAACGATTTTGTGATTTGGGGAATTGTTGTACATGTAATTAAAAGTTTTTAATATCACAATAAGCCAATATTCCACTTCTCCAATATTCCATTATTTCGTTTCTTTCTCAATTCGCCGTTTGCCAATATTTGTAAATCGGTTTCTTATTTAACGTTTATTTTCTTTAATTTTATGGCTCATATTCGAAATACTACAATTACAAACGAAGTATTTAATTCGTAATTTTTAATCGATAAAATTAAAGTAAAATGATTAAATCAATATTTATCAAATGTTTAGAGCTAAGGCGCTTTAAGACAGTGTTTTTGGCTTATATGTTTGTAGCATTAAGCGCTTTCTCTCTTTTTGTTGGATGCACTAATGTTAAAGATCAACAGCAATGGGTAGGAACTTGGGTTACAGCGCAACAGCTGGTTGAGCCGCACAATAACCCTCCCGAACCTGGGTTAAGCAATAATACCTTGCGGCAGGTTTTACGTGTTTCGATTGGCGGCGACAGCCTGAGAGTGCGTTTTTCGAACGAATACAGCCAAAGTGCCGTAACATTAAAACAAGTACAAATAGCCTTGTCGCTTGGCCAAAGTGCTATTGACGAAAGCACTGCAAAAACATTACTTTTCAATAATAAGTCTGAAGTTACCATGCAGCCCGGAACCGCAGTAACATCCGATGCTTTGGCATTTGCCCTTACACCACGAGCCGATGTAGCTGTTACTATTTTCTTTGGCGAAACATCGGCCGATGTAACAGGTCACCCTGGCTCACGAACAACTTCTTATTTAATTGAAGGTGACCAAACAAATAAAGCTGAACTTATCGATGCTGTTAAAACCGATCATTGGTATGTAATAAGCGGTATCGATGTGAAAGCTCCTTCCGATGCTGGCGCTGTGGCAATTTTGGGCAATTCTATAACCGACGGTCGTGGCTCGGGTACCAACAAGCAAAATCGTTGGCCCGATATTCTTTCCGAAAGTTTGCTGGCTAACCCCGCTACACAAATGGTTGGGGTGTTAAACCAGGGTATTGGCGGCAATTGTGTGCTCAAACAGTGCCTTGGTCCTTCGGCTCTTAATCGTTTCGAAAGCGATGTGCTTAATCAGCATGGCGTGCGTTGGCTAATTGTGCTCGAAGGGGTGAACGACCTTGGTCAAACACGCGACAGTGCACATGCTATGCGGGTAGCCGACGACCTTATTGCTGCTTACGAATCGATGATTGTACAAGCCCATCAACGCCAGATAAAAGTTTATGGTGCTACTATTTTGCCTTTCGGAAAATCGTTTTATTATGCCGACTTTAGAGAGCCGGCTCGCCAAAAAGTGAACAATTGGGTACGTAATAGCCAACAGTTCGATGCAGTTATCGATTTCGATAAACTGATGCGCGACCCCAACGATACCATTGTTCTGTTGCCAAATGTGCATTCGGGCGATTTTCTTCACCCTAATGAAGCAGGTTATCAGTTAATGGGTCAGTCAATCGATTTAAGTTTATTTGAGTAGCTTGAAATGAGTGGGTTGCGAAAGGGTTATAGCCGATTTTTTGGTATTTTCTACGATAAGTTCATGTATTCTCTTGAACAGAAATATTTAATGCAACGTAGAAAAAAACTGCTTTCAGGGCTAAAAGGAAAAATTTTGGAGGTTGGTGTTGGCACCGGCATCAACCTTCAATTCTACAGTCAAAACGATATTGAGATTACTGGTATTGAGCCATCGCCCCACATGTTGTCGCAAGCTGTTAAAAAGAGGGATTTGTTGTTATTGCCCGATCGGATCAACTTGCACGAAATTGGTTGTGGTTACCCCGAAATGCAAAATCTTATACAACCAGCATCACTCGATGTTGTGGTTTGCACTTTAGTGTTATGTACAATACCTGATATTCAACTTGCGCTCGATAGATTTGTTGAGTGGTTAAAGCCTGGAGGAAAACTTATTATTTTAGAACACATACGATCGCACAATTCCTTAAAAGCAAAAATTCAGGATGTAATTAATCCTTTATGGGAAAAACTGGCCGATGGCTGTCAACTTAATCGGCCAACCGATAAAATACTTGCCAGTTCGGGATTACTAAAATCAAATGAAGAATATTTCAAAATAGCAATCCCTTTTTATCAGGCAGAATATACCAAACCATTTAATTAGTATATCTTTTTGAGGGTGTTGTTGATATAAAATTTTCATTAAAAAGATATTTCGTTTCACTGTTGTCCGGCAAAAATTTTAAAACATATAAATTGACTATATTTCATGAGCTAACATGTTGATTATCATGATGGGCTAAAGCCCCTTTTCAAAGATGCGATTTATAACCCCAGCCTTAAGGCTGGGGTTAGTATAGTTCCAATTAACAAGGGCT
>DAOSWJ010000048.1:0-14680 GCA_035380005.1 Prolixibacteraceae bacterium
GCAATTTACGTGCATCGCCACCCGAGAACCTGAAGAGTGATTCTTTTTCCTGAATATCAATGTCGAGCTTTTGAAGAACAATGTCGTTCTTAAGCGCATAATTAAGCAATTGTTCGAGGTCGGATACGTCTAACGACTTCAATACATATACCTGACAACGCGATAAAAGTGGTGTAATAACTTCAAACGATGGGTTTTCGGTAGTTGCACCAATTAAGGTAACAATACCTTGCTCAACAGCTCCCAATAGCGAATCTTGCTGCGATTTGCTAAAACGGTGAATTTCGTCGATAAAAAGTATAGGATTTGGCCGGTTAAAAAATTGTACTTTTTTAGCTTTATCGATGGCTTCGCGTACATCTTTTACACCCGAGTTAATTGCACTAAGCGTGTAGAATGGCCTTTCGAGTGTTTGCGCAATTATTTGAGCCAGTGTGGTTTTGCCTACACCCGGAGGCCCCCATAGTATCATCGAGCTGAGGGTGTTGCCTTCGATCATGCGACGCAAAATAGCATTTTCCCCAACCAAGTGGTCTTGCCCAAAATAACTTTCGAGACTTTTGGGTCGTAATCGTTCTGCCAAGGGTTGATTTACCATAGGGGCAAAAATAAACAAATTCAACAACAGTGGTTCAATCTTTGGTCTTTTGCTTTCCGAAATAAATGCAATCGGAATGGTAGGATATGTTGAATAATTGTTAATTATTGCTTTGTAGGATTAATTAGCGTTGAATTTGCAATAAGGGATATAATTGTCTTCTATATTTTTGTTGATAAATCAAAATATATGCAATTATGCAAACAGTATGTCCAATAACCAATAAAGTAACCGACGAACGTGTAGCACGTTTTAATGGTGCATTTACAGTAATATTTGTAGCTCTGTTTATAATTTTAAACTGGTGGTGGGGAATGCTGTTTTTGGCAATCGATTTTTTCATTCGTGGCTTTGTAGATGGAAAATACAGTGTTCTGACCAAAATTAGTAAGCTGTTGGTCGGTTTGTTTTTTACATCGCCAAAACGAATTAATGCAGGACCAAAAATTTTTGCTGCACAGGTAGGTTTAATGTTATCGGTTTTGGCATTGCTAGTCTATTTTATAGGGTGCAGTTGGCTTTGCCTTGCAATTGCGGGCGTTTTAGGGTTCTTTTCGTTACTCGAGAGCAGTTTTGGTTTTTGTGTGGCTTGCAAGCTTTATCCCTTTTTCCGAAAAATAAATTAATTGCAATATCTCTTAATCACATTGTAACTTTCGGTAATTCCAAGCTCGCCGGCTCGGCTTAAATCTTTAGCCCCGCTTTCGATATTGTTGAGCAAAACTTTCAGTAATCCACGATTATAATAAGCTTCGGCAAAATCGGGGTCAATACTTATGGCTTTGTTGTACTCTTCGAGTGCATCGAAATAGCGTTCGGTTTTAACGTAAAGATTACCACGATTGAAATAGGCAAAGCTAAAATCGGGGTTCATGTAAAGTACAACCGAATAATCGGTGAAAATTTCATCGAGGGCTTGATTAGATATTTCAAGTTTGTTACCATTGTTATTTAATACACCGTTAATGCTTTCATCGATAGATTTTAAATTCTGTGTTTGTTTGTAGTTTTGAATAGCACTGGTCATTTCAAAACGTGTGTTTGCGCGCATTAAATAAGCCAGCAGGTTGCGTTCATCGAGTTTGATGGCTTGGTCGAAATCGCTTATAGCATCTTGGTAATCATTGGTTAACGATTTGAGTATCCCTCTATAGAGATAGTTGTTTCCAATTTTAGTGTTTTGTTTAATCAGTTGGTCGAAAATGAGTATTTGATTTTTGTAGTAATTGGTAGCTTGTTTGTTTTTTTCGGGTTGGTTCGATAGGGTCAGGTATGGTTGGTAATTGTAAGTTTCGTTAAGTTTTTCAACTGCCAGGTTAAAGTATCCAATTGTTCCGTACCCTGCACTGTTTTTATCAATTATCGAAATGCCGAACAAAGGTAAAAGTGTTATGTCGATGTTTTGATCTTGTATTCTTCCGTTATCTTCATTTTCGTTACCAGGAATGTCCCTTATATCTTCAACAACAAGGTTAGCTCGCATTTTTCTCCGCTTCAGGTCTTCGATGTCAATTTTCATTTCATCGTTGGTGCTGATAGAGTCTGCTTCTTCTTTATCTTTGTCTTTGTCTTTGTCATCATCGGGAGTATTCCACGCTTTTAGCATTTGTTGTTGCTGTTGTTCGCGTTCTTCGGCAGTAAGCCATGGGCGTTTTGCGTATCGAGGATCAAGCAATTCCGCGTAGTGATAATCGTTCTGATAGCCATCGGCACCAAGCACCTCTCGGGCTACACCTCGGTTAAAATAGGCGCTTGCCATGCGGTTGTCGAGTTCAATGGCTATGTTGTAATCCATTATTGCAGCCTCGTAACTTTCGAGTTGCTGTTTCACTAAACCACGGTTTTGATAGGCAAAAGCATTTTGCGGGTCGAGGTAAATGGCCATGTCAAAATCTCTTAAAGCTCCTGCAAAATCTTCTTTTTCTATTTTTATAAGTCCTCGGCTCATGTAACCCATGGCAGAGTTGGGCCTTATGCGAATCAGTTGGTTGCAATCGTCGATGGCCTTATCCCATTGTTCGAGCATTTGATAGGCAATGCTTCGGTTTAAATAAGCATTAAAGTTTTTTGGTTTCAAATTTATCGATTGGGTGTAGTCATCGATAGCTCCTTCGAAATCGCGCATGGCTGCCTTGCAAATACCACGGTTGTTGAATATATCGGCATTTTCGCCATCAAGTTTCATCGCCTCCGAGTAATCCTCCATGGCTTTGTTATATTCTTGAAGGTTGTAGAACGTAACACCTCGGTACATGTAGGCGTCGGGGTAAAAGGGTTTAATTTCGAGCGCTTTGTTTAAATCGTTTAATGCTCCGTAGTAATCTTCGAGGTTTAGTTTTGCTACACCGCGATAAAAATATGGTTCGGGCAAATGAGGTTTCATGCGTATTACCATGTTGAAACTTTCGATGGCACCAGTATAATTGCCAAAATACAAACGGCTGCGTCCGGTATGAATAACATGGTTTGTATTTAGTTGTGCCCAATTACTTAGCGAAAAAAGGGTCAGAAATAAAAATAGTGTAATTCGTTTCATAAAAGCGGTAATACAGTAAATAATCGATATAAAAAACAAAAATAACATTTTTGAGATGTTAATTTTTTGTTTTCAGAAAGTTTAACAAAATGCTTTGTAGTACTTGTAATGTTGATGCTTTTTGCCTAAATTAATCATCGGTTTTAAATTTTTGAAAAATATTTTCGAAATGACGTTTTTCACCATTTATAACCAGCCAAAATGGCTACTTTTGCAAATTATTTACAATAACAGGAAAAGATGGATTTACTGGAAAAAATAAAACAAAATGCTTCGAAACTCAACAAGCGTATTGTTTTGCCCGAGGGTAACGAGCCTCGTACCTTACAAGCAGCAGCTATTATTTTGAAAGAAAAAATTGCCCAATTAATTCTTTTGGGTAATCCTACTGAAGTACAGCAACAAGCAAAAGCCCTTAATGCCGATATTGGAGGGGCAACCGTTATCGATCCGAAAACCGATGCACGACGCGATGCTTATGCCGATTTAATGGTTGAACTGCGAAAAAGCAAAGGCTTAACAAAAGCCGAAGCGTTAAACTTGCTCGACGATCCCTTGTATTTTGGGCCAATGATGATTAAAAACGGCGATGCCGACGGCGAACTTGCCGGTGCCATTAACGCTACAGGCGATGTTTTACGTCCTGCTTTTCAGTTTGTTAAAACTATGCCGGGTTGCAGTGTTGTTTCGGGTGCTTTTTTGATGTTTGTAAACGAAAAATTTGGTCACGACGGTATTATGGTATTCGCCGATTGTGCAGTAATGCCCGATCCAACAGCAAAACAACTTGCCGAAATTGCAGTTAGTTCGGCACAAACAGCCAAGGCAATTGTTGGTTTGGAACCACGTGTAGCCATGCTCAGTTTTTCGACCAAAGGAAGTGCTAAGCACCCCATGGCCGATAAAGTAATTGAAGCTACTAAAATTGCACAACAAATGGCTCCGGGTTTATTAATCGATGGTGAAATGCAGCTCGATGCAGCAATTATTGAAGAAGTAGGAAAACTTAAAGCCCCCGAAAGCAAAGTGGCCGGTAAAGCTAATATATTGGTTTTTCCGAGTCTCGAAGCCGGAAATATTGGCTATAAACTTGTACAACGTTTAGCCGGAGCCGAAGCCATCGGTCCTGTTTTGCAAGGTATGGCAGCTCCAATAAATGATTTGTCGCGCGGGTGTTCGGTAACCGATATTGTAAACATGGTAGCCGTTACTGCTAATCAGGCAGGTAGCGAATTTTAAATATAAGATTTTATGGCTGAACCAATTATTGAATCCATTGAAGAATTTGGATTAATCAAAAACAAAGAAAAATCAACTAATCTTTTTTCGCGGGTAGGCATTGTTGGCTGCGGAAACGATGGCCAGTACATTGCCAGGGTATGTAGCTCGTATGGTCTCGATGTAATTTTTAGGGAAACAACCCACGAAAGAGTTTTCGAGTCGTTGCGTAGAATTGAAGAAATAATGAACAGCCGTATCCGCAATTGGGGGGCAACCGAATCGGAAAAAAAGGCTGTAATGTCGCGAATAAAGGGTACTACTCTGTTGAGCGATTTGAAAGATTGTGATTTGGTAATTGAAACAGTTCCTACAAGTGGTAAGGGGCGTAGTTTCGAAGCCCGTAAATCTATTTTCGAAGAGTTGGAGCAAATTGTAGATCCCACAACTGTAATTGCAACCAACTCAACTACAGTGGTAATTTCCGATTTGTCGGAAAACCTCAAACACAAAGATCGTTGCATCAGCATTCATTTTATGATCAACTCGGTCGATTCGCGCGTGGTGGAAATAACAAAGGGGCTTTATACTTCTGACTGGACTTACGATAAAGTTGAGCAATTTGTAAAAATGCTTAAACGCAAAGTTATTCCAGTTGAAGAGTCGGTTGGGCTTATTTCGGTGCGTTTATTCTCGGTTATTTTAAACGAAGCCTGCGAAATGGTAATGGAAGGTATTGGTTGTAAAGACGATATTGAACAACTGATGCTAACTGGATACGGTATGAGATATGGTCCTTTTACCATTGCCGATATAATTGGAATCGACAGGGTAGTACGTTGGATGGAAAACTTGTTTAACGAGTTTGGCGATTCGCGCTTTAAGCCCAATCCAATGATTAAGCGACTTATTAGGCAGCACCGTTATGGCGTAGCTGTTGGCAAAGGCTTTTATGAATACGATGCCAATGGCGACAAAATTGATCGTGTCCATTTAGCCGGATCCAAATAGGAACAACTTTTAATTTGTTCATAAAATAGAAAAAACAGATATGAAGATATTAGTACTGAACTGTGGTAGTTCTTCCATAAAATTCCAGTTCTTTAATATGGAAAACCAAACCGTGTTGGCTAAGGGATTGGTTGAGAAGGTAGGGCTTAATGGTTCGCAATTGAAATTGAACAAGCAGAATGGTGAACAAGTAATCTTTCAGGGCGAAATTGTTGATCATAAATCGGGGATTGAATATGTGCTGGGAGTTTTAACCAGTCAAAAGCATGGCTGCATTGCATCACTGAACGATATTTCGGCAGTTGGGCACAGGGTAGTTCATGGTGGTGAACTTTTTAGCAGCAGTGTGTTGATTACTCAGGAAGTGGTTAATCAAATGGAAAAATGCATCGATTTGGCTCCATTGCACAACCCGCCAAATTTAAAGGGTATCGAAGCAATTACCGAACTCATTCCCGAGGTACCACAAGTTGGCGTTTTCGATACTGCTTTTCATCAGTCGATGCCCGATTATGCATACATGTACGGAATACCTTATGCATTGTACAAAAAATATGGCATAAGGCGTTACGGTTTTCACGGAACAAGCCACCGTTATGTTAGCCAAAGGGCTTGCGAAATGTTGAACATCGATTTTGAAAAGCAAAAAATTATTACCTGTCATTTGGGCAACGGTAGTTCTATTGCAGCAATCCAAAATGGAAAATCGGTCGATACTTCAATGGGATTTACGCCCATCGAAGGGCTTTTAATGGGAACTCGTGCCGGCGATTTAGACATTGGCGCAGTGCTTTACATTATGGAAAAAGAAAACATTGGTGTAGAGTCGGCTTCGGCATTGTTCAATAAACACAGTGGTTTGTTGGGCATAACGAACATCTCGTCCGACTTGCGCGATGTATTGAATGCTGCCCAAAATGGTAACCAGCAAGCTGTGTTGTCACTCAAAATGTTCAATTATCGTATTCGAAAATACATAGGTTCGTACGCAGCAGCTATGAATGGTTGCGATTTGCTGATTTTTACCGGTGGTATTGGTGAAAATTCTAAATCGACCCGTGCTGAAGTATGCAAAGATTTAAAATGGTTAGGTTTCGAAATTGATGAAGAAAAGAATTCCAGTTTAAACGGAACAGAGTCGGTAATCAGTTTAGCAAATTCAAAAGTAAAGGTTTTAATTGTACCTACCGACGAAGAATTGATGATTGCACGCGATACTCAAAAAATAACTCAAGAAAAAAGATAAAATACAAATGATTATACTTGTTTTAAACTGTGGAAGTTCTTCAATCAAATACCAATTATTCAACATTGATAACAATCATCAGGTTTTAGCTAAAGGCCAGGTCGATAGGATAGGGATCAACGGCAGTAACATTGAACAAAAGGTTAATGGCAAAGAACCTATTTTCATTGAAACCAAAATTGACGATCACGAACAAGGTATCGACTTGATATTGAAATTGTTGGTTGATGAACGACATCGTCCGGTTTTATCAATTAATGAAATCGATGCAGTAGGTCACAGGTTGGTTCATGGAGGCGAAGATTTTTCTGAATCGGTTATCATCAATCAGGCTGTAAAAGATAAAATTAAAGAGCTGATTGATTTGGCACCATTGCACAACCCTGCCAATTTAATGGGTATTGAAGCAATGGAGCGTCTTTTGCCCGGAAAACCTCAGGTTGGTGTATTCGATACCGCCTTTCATCAAACCATGCCGCCAAAGGCTTTTTTATACGGAATTCCTTATAGCTTTTATAAAAAACATCACATCAGACGTTACGGATTTCACGGAACAAGTCACAAATTTGTGGCGCATAAAGCTTGCGAAATATTGGGCTGGGACATTACTAAAAAGAAGATCATCACTTGCCATTTGGGCAACGGGGCATCAATTACCGCTGTTGATGGCGGAAAATCAATTGAAACCTCGATGGGCTTTACACCAAATTATGGTTTGGTAATGGGTACCCGCAGCGGAGTTGTCGATCCGGGCATTATTGAATATATGATGAAAAAAGAGAAACTGCCACTTAGCGATATTGTAGGTTTATTGAATAAAAAAAGTGGCATGTTTGGCTTGTCCGATGGCTTGTCGTCGGATATGCGCGACCTTGCCGATGCGATGATAGCCGGAAACGACGATGCTGCAAGGGCATTGAACACCTATGCTCACAGGGTTAAACATTACATTGGCGCTTATGCTGCCGAACTCAACGGGCTCGATTTGGTAGTTATGACCGGTGGAATAGGCGAGAACAACTGGAAAGTGCGTGAGCTTTGTTTGTCGAACCTCGAATTTTTGGGCATTACCCTCGATGTTGAAAAGAATAAAGGTTTGTATGGTACCGATGCTTCAATATGTTCCGATTGTTCGAGAACGCAGGTTATGATTGTTCAAACCAACGAAGAATTGGTTATAGCATCTGATACTATTAAGTTGTTAAAAAGATAATAGAGTTAAAATTCTAGAGTAAAATTTAAGGGGCAATCGTATAGCACGAAAGCCCCTTTTTAATAATCTGATCTAAATAATTAACTAATCATTAGCTGAGTATCCGGGGTTCTGTTCAAAAACTCCCCTCATTAAATCCAGTTCGTTTTGTGGAATCTGAAAAAGTCCTTTTGTTTTTTCAAAATTACTTCCGTCAACATCGAGGCTTTGTGTGTCGGCCGAATTTGAATAATCGCCACCATCATTATCATCGACATAAGTAAGCATTGTTGTTAATTTAGAGAAATCTCCTTTGCACGAGCGCATTATGTCCCAGTAACGGATTTCTTCGCCTGCCAATTCAAATTTGCGTTCGTTCAATATGTTATTGATCGAAGCGTTTGAGTAGTTGTAGTTGCTGTTGCCAAATGCCCTTTCGCGTACGCGGTTAAGGTAAGTTACAGCTTGGGCATCGCCTTCGCCGTTAACCAGCGAGCGTAACTCTGCTGCCATTAATAAAACATCGGCATAGCGCAACACAATATAATCCTCGTCGGCCATGGTTTGCCAGTCGGGTTTTGGTTCGGGGCTTCCGTCAATCGAAAGTATTTCGTATTTTTTTAACGAATAGCCTGTGTATTGTGCCTGTTGCTGGGTTTCCCAGTTGTAGGTAAGCCCTTCGTCGTCCCACGATAGGATAGTTGCTTTTTTGCGTTTATCGTCGTTGTTAAAATCGTTCCAAAACGAAGGCAAAACAGGCATTGCTCCCCAACCTTGTCCGTATGGGTCGATGTTTGTACCGCGAGGCCCAATCATTCTTACAAACTGATTTCCACCATACGAGCCGGAACCTACATTATTGAATCGCACCGACCAAATAACCTCTTGGTTTGTTTCGCCTGCGTAACTGTCAAGGCTACCCAGTTCCGAAACGCAGGGTACTTTCCATAAACTGGCATATTCGGGAACTAAATTGTGACCGCTGTTGCTAATTACGTCTTCGATGTATGTAAGGGCTGTCGAATTGTTTATCCCTGCAATTTCGCTTTGATTGTAATAGCCCGAGTAATACATGAATACCCTTGTTAATAAAGCTTTTGCTGCCCATTTCGTTGCACGTCCCCAGTTCTCGGGTTTCATTTGTCCATAAGGTTCCGAAAGTGCATTCTCTGATGCAAACTTAAGATCCTCAATCATTAAGGTGTAAAGTTCTTCGGCCGATGAGCGGGCAGGTATTTCGTCGGGTGAAATAACCCTGTCGAGAGCCGGAATTTCGCCAAACATGCGTGTTAAATAAAAGTGAAAGTATGCACGTAAAAAGCGGGCTTCGGCCTGGTATTGTAGTCGGAGTTTTTCGTTGCCGGTCCAATCTATTTGGCTTTCGGCTTCGAGGTATGTATTGGCCCTGTATATTGCTCCCCAGTAAGTTGTCCAATGTATTTGAAATGCATTGGTCTCGGGCCATTGCAAACCGCGGTCGAGCAATTGGAAGCCGCCACCATCGCCTGTGCCGGCGCCACCAGCAAACAGGTCGCTTCTGATTTCGGCATAAATATGAAGGCTCCAGTAATCGTCGCGAAGAAGCATGTTGTAAACCGAAGTTAATGCTTGTTTGGCATCGGTTGGCGAATTGTAAAAGTTTTCGACTACCGACGAGGTAGTTGGTATTTTTTCAAGGAACTCGTTGTTGCAACTAATTCCTGTCATTATTACGATTAATATGATCAATATTCGTTTCATAGCTCTTAGAATTTTACGTTAACACCAATTAAATATGTGCGGGGCGAAGGATAAAAGCCCACATCGATTCCCGAAGCGTATGCATCGCGGAGTTTGCCTTCCGAATCGTAGTACGAACCATAACCAATCTCGGGATCTAAACCATTGTACTTGGTAATAGTGAGCAAATTTGATGCAGCTACGTAAACCCTAAATTGTTTTATTGGTGTATTTTTAAATACCGATGTTTTAAAGTTATAACCCAAGTTCACACTTTTAATTTTTACAAAGTCGCCATCGTGAATGTATAAATCACTGAATTTTCGCCAGTTTTGGTTCGATTCGTCGTTGAGTGTAACGCGTGGAATACGATTTCCGTTTCCTTCGCCGGCATCAACAACATTGTTATTGTTAGCATCGGTCCATTGCCAACGGTCGAGTATTTCTGTTGTATAATTGTTGAAAAAACGTTCCTGTGAGCGGTACGATTGTACAATTTGGTTGCCGCCCTGTCCCTGAACATTCATCGATAAGTCGAACCCTTTGTAAGCCATATTTAAACGGAAGCCGTAAATATAATCGGGGTTCGGATCGCCAATCATTGTTTTATCTTTATCGTTCATTAATCCGTCGTTGTTAAGGTCGAGCCTTTTTACATCGCCGGGCTTAGCAGTTGCTTGTAGCTTTTTAACGCCATCGGGGCCTACATGATTGTCAATATCTTCTTGCGTTTGGAAAATACCATCGGTTACATAACCCCAAAAGAAACCCATTGGCATTCCTTCCTGAACACGGTAAAATTCATCGCTGCCATTGTAAAGCACCGATGCTGAGCCCATTATTATGCTGTCGGGTACTTCGGTTACCATATTTTTGTTGTAGGCAAAATTGGCAGCCATATCGATAGAGAATTCGCCAAAGCTTTTTTGATAGCCCAGTTCGAGTTCTATACCCGAGTTTACAACGTTTCCACCGTTAATGTATGGGTTTGAGCTGCTAATACCATCGATGCCCGATATTCCGGGCACAGGGGTTTGCATAATCCAGTCTTTACTTTCTTTTTTATAAATATCGAAAGTAAAACGAAACCATTCCATAAAGCGCGAATCGAAGCCAATGTTGGCCTGTGTCGATGCTTCCCATTTAAGGGTAGGGTTGGCAAAAATAATAGGTGAAACGCCAACTTCCCTTTCGCCACCAAAAGTGTAATAGCGGTTTTCGCTTCCAACACGTGCCATGTAAACAAACTGGTCGGCAGGCTCTTTACCGTTTTGCCCCCAGCTTGCTCTTATTTTCAGAAAGTTAAGTCCGGCTACATCTTTCATGAAATCTTCCTGGGTAATTACCCAACCTGCCGAAGCCGAAGGAAAATAGCCATAGCGTTTGTCCCTTCCAAAACGGCTTGAACCATCGCGGCGTATCGAAACTGTGGCCATGTATTTTTCGTTGTAATTGTAGCTTGCCCTGGCAAAGTATGAAAAACGGCTATCGCCCTCACCATAATCGCCATAAATGTATGTAGTGTCAATGTTGGTTGTAACGTTGTTAATTACCGGTGCAACATTCGATAAATAACCTTCGCGGCTACCGTTAACATTGAAGTAGCGTCCATCTTGTGCGTTCATACCAATAATACCTTCAATGCTGTGCTTGTCGATTGTTGTTTGGTACGACAAAACATTGTCGAAGTTGTAGTAAAAATTGCGCGACATACCTTGGCTATACGAAGGTATTGAGCTGTAAGTGTATGGAGTTAAGGTGAATGTGTCGCGGTGACTATAATTGTACCCAAAATTGAGAGTTCCTCCAAAATCGGATCTGAATTTAAGTCCTTTAGCAATTTCAACTTCGGCATAAACATTTCCAATCAGGTCGTCGGTTTTGTTTGTTCCATTAAAATTGTAGTGCATCGATGCAACAGGGTTAATCTGCTCATCGTAAAAATTCGATCGACCAAAACCATCGTACGATCCTTCGTCATAAGCATCGAAAAGCGGGTTCGATTGGAGCAGGTCGTGAATAAAGTTGTTGTAAATATTACCGGTACCCATGGCACGACGCTCGCGGTGCGAATAGGTAAGGTTTTCGCCAATTTTAAGGTAGGGTTTTAATTGATGTTCTGAGTTGATCCTGAATCCCAATTTTTGATATTTCGATTTTCCGTCGTAATCAAAAATACCTTCTTCCGAAGCATACGAAAACGAAATTGAATAGGTTGACATATCGTTTCCGCCGTTTATGCCTAGATAATGGCTTTGCGAAGGCGCATTTTCGTTCAATGCTTCCTGTTGCCAATTGGTACCTTCGCCAAGGCTTTCGATATATTCATCGGTGAAAGGCAGAGCACGTGAGGGCTTCGAGTTAAACGAAGCTTCGTTCATTATTTCGGCATATTGGCGGGCGTTAAGCACATCAACAGTTTTGTAAATGTTCGAAACACCATAATATGCATCGTAACTGATAACCGGTTCGCCTTTGGTTCCTTTTTTTGTAGTAATAAGTACAACGCCGTTGGCAGCCCTCGATCCGTAAATTGCTGCCGATGCTGCATCTTTAAGTACATCGACCGACTCAACATCGGATGGGTTAACCATGCTGAAACTGCCAGGTACACCATCGATCAATACCAAAGGGCTATTTCCATTAATCGATGACAACCCCCTAATGGTAATGTTGAAATCGGAACCTGGTTGCCCCGATTGTTTCACGATTAACATGCCCGGAGTTAAGCCTTGCATTGCACTTTCGAGCTGAACCACATTGTTTTTTACAAAATCTTCATTTTTCAATTGTGTTGTTGCTCCTGTTACCAGCTTTTTCTTTTGAACACCATAACCTACAACAACAACTTCGTCGAGGTCTTGAATGTCCTTTTCGAGTACAAAATTTATAAGTGTTTGGTTACCGATTGTTATCTCACTGGGGATGTATCCAATGTAGTTGGCAACTAAAACATCGTTGTTATTACTAACTTCGAGAGTGTAATTACCGTCAATATCGGTTGCTGTACCAACCGAAGAGCCTTTAATCACAATGTTTACCCCAACCAGTGTTTCGCCTGTTGCATCTTTTACTGTTCCGCTAATTGTGCGTTTTTGTGCATAAGCAGCAGGAAGCAATAAAAGTGTAAACAGCAGGTAAATAAATATCCGTTGTGAATTTTTACGGATCCCTGTGTGTTGTTTAATTCTCATAGATTTTTAGATTTAAATTTAGATGTGATTGTATTATTTGATTTTAAGATTATGAAATTCAATGATGTATTGGGATATGTAAGTAATTGAAATCCTGAAACGTTTTTGGTAACTGCTGAAATGTTTTTGAATAGTGCATCAAATGTATAGCTGATTTGCTTATCAATGATTGTATCATTAATGTTAAAAATCGCGATAGGAAATGCCTGTAAAAATTAGAATATTTCATTTTACCTTCATTAAATGGTTGGCAATTATTCTCGTTACTAAATCAAATTCATATTCAAATGCCATTTCTATATAATTATATAGTGTGTTATTAAGTAGGTTTTAGATTTGTATTTGTTGTGTTAAGCTCATATTTAAATAATAATATAATGTTACCTACATTTATTAATTTGAATAACCATAAGATGTTTTGAATTAGGGTTAAAAATGTAAAACCAATTATTTAAGAAAATAATCATAATAAAAGGGGTTGTTTTTAGCCATTTTTTTTTAATTTTGAGAATTCGTAAACAACCATTTTAGGCATGTATTGTTAATATGCCTTATTTATAGAAACGACAAACCAGCACAATGCTGTTTTATTGATAAATTCAATCAGACCATTAAACGATATGGATCAAAAATTAAAGGAACTTACCGAGAAACTCTATCAAGAAGGAGTGACAAAAGGCAACGAAAAAGCTGAGCAAATAGTTGCTGAGGCCAATCAAAAGTCGAAACAAATAATTGCCGAGGCTGAAAAAAAAGCACAGCAATTAATTGCCGAAGCCGAGAAAAAGGCAGCGGAGCTCGATAAAAATACCAAATCGGAGCTGCAGCTTGCCTCAAAACAAATGATTAGTGCACTCGAACAAGAGGTGGTTGGCTTAATCAATGGTCAAATAACCGGCACCGAAATTGAAAAAGCAGTAGCCGACGACCAGTTTATTCAGCAGTTGATTCATACTGCCGTTAGTAATTGGGCACCAAAGCAAGATTTGTTGGTGGTTGTTCCTCCCGAAAAGCAAAAAGCTGTTGAGGATTACTTCTCGGCAAAGGCTAAGGGCTTGTTGAATAGCGGTTTGAGAATTGAATCGGTTGCCAATATTAAATCGGGTTTTCAAATTGGACCTGCCGATGGCAGCTATAAAGTAAGTTTCACCCGCGAAGATTTTATCGAATTTTTCAAAGCATTTATCCGCCCAAAAGTTGTTGAACTCCTCTTTGGTGGGAAATAATTTATTATGGGAAAATATTACTACCTCATATCAGGGTTACCTGAGTTACAGCTCGACGATCAAAAGTTGAAATTGTCTCTGTCGGAGTTTAAAAGTGAACTTGACGAACATCTTTCAGCTTCGGACCGCAAAGTTATTGCTTACTTTTTTATGCAATTCGATAACGAAAATTTGCTTAAATTTTTGAGCAACAAAGAAGCCGGGCTTAACCCCTTAGGCAATCTCAACAGCACACAGTTCGACGAAATGCTGATGAGGTTTAAGGAAACCGATAACCCAAATGAATCTTTTATTCACGGCTATTTTAAAGAATTTATTCCAGCTTATTTGAGCGAAACCCCTGTTTACCCGCAAATGAGTTGGGACGATCAGCTTACATCGCTATATTACGATTTTGCTTCGAAAAGTAAAAACGAGTTTGTTGCTCAGTGGTTTCAGTTTAACCTAAATATCAACAACGTTTTTGCAGCCTTAAATTGCATGAGATACGGCTACAACCGTGAAGCATCGGTAATTGGAAGCAGTGAAATAGCCGACGCAATCAGAACAAGCAATTCGAAAGATTTTGGTATAGCCCCGCTTTTTCCCGAAGTGGAAGAGTTGATAAGGCTGGCCGACGAAGCCGATATTTTGGAACGCGAACGAAAAATTGACCTTTTGCGTTGGAACTGGCTCGAAGAAAAAGGGTTTTTTCATTATTTCGATGTAGAACATATTTTTGTTTATCTGGTTCGCTTACA
>DAOSWJ010000049.1:0-14646 GCA_035380005.1 Prolixibacteraceae bacterium
AACATAATCACTAATGTTGAAGGCGCATCGTACATTACTTCGGTTGGCCATGCACTAAATGCTTTCTACGGTTACGAGACCAAGGGAATTTTTAAATCCGACGACGAGGCCAAAGCAATTACAGGCCCCAATGGCATACCCATGCGTACCGGCGACATCAAATTCGACGACAAAAACGGAGATAAAATTATTGACGAACTCGACAAAACCATTATCGGCAATCCCAATCCGTTTTTGTTTGGAGCCTGGACATCGGGGGCAGCATACAAACGCTGGGAATTTAAAGCCACATTCACTTACAGTGTTGGCAACCAAGCATACAACTATGTTCGTTACCAAGCCGAGTCGATGGACACCTACGCCAGCCAACTCGCTTCGGTTAGCGACAGTTGGAGCGCTAACAACACCAATGGTGAACTGCCTCGGGTATCGTTTGGCGATCCAACCGGAAACACAGTATTTTCCGACAGGTGGATTGAAGATGCTTCGTACCTAAAAATAAAGCAATTTACAGTTAGCTATAAATTGCCGCAATCGAAATATTACTCAGGTGTAAGCCTTTACTGTACTGCATCAAACCTACTAACGTTGAGCAAGTACTCAGGTTACGACCCCGAGTTTTATTACCTGAACGATCCGTTTTACATGGGAATCGACTACGGCAAAGTGCCTCATTCAAGGTCGTTCATTGTTGGTGTTAAACTGAGCTTGTAACCCATTAAATTATTTACTATGAACAAATTAAATATCAGTAAACTCAAAATATTTGCCATTCTTATTTTCGTAGGAATGTTGAGCAATTCGTGCGACGAATTGTTCGAACAAACTGCTGGTAACCGAATTACTCCCGATGTTCACTACCAATCAGTTATCGATTTAGAAATATCAATAATTGGAGTACTTGTACCTTTGCAGGAAGCAATGCCTAAATTGATCATGATGGATGGAATGCTGTCGGATATGATGGATGTAACCCAAAATATCGATGTTGATTTAATGGAAATCTATCGACATGATTACAAACCTCTTAACCCTTATTTAAACACATCGGGGTTTTATAAAGTGATCATAAATGCAAATGAAGTATTGGCCAACATCGAGCGTATTCCCGAAGTTGATCCTGACTTTGAAGAATTTGAGCTAAAGTCGTATTCCAATTTGTTAGTCGGTATGCGTGCTTGGGCCTATTTTACTCTGTCGAAAATATATGGCGAAGTTGCAATAATCGACGACAACCTTACTTCGTTTCCCGAAGATGGTTTAAAATACATGCCCAAAGCCGAATTGCTCGACACCCTAATTAATGAGTTGTTGCTTTACATTCATACCGACGATAATTTAGATGAAATGTTTTTCCCATGGTTCGTTAACACCAAGGTGCTTTTGGGGGAAATATATCTCGAGAAAAACGATTACGCCAATGCAGCTTACTATTTACAACTAGGGCTTCAAAGCTATGGCAACTTACGCGATATGTACAAAGTTGACAGAAACTTCCAACGCGATTCGTGGAAAAATATTTTTATTAACGCCGAAAACAATACCGAAGAGAACATTGCAGTAGTTCCATTTAAATCGACCGACGGGCAAGTTAACCCCTTAACAAAATGGATGTTGCCTAGTGATGAATATATCGTAAAACCCTCACAAACTATAATTGATTTGTTCAGCAATCAAATGCCTTTGCGTGGCGATATTGGCGATATAAACCGCGGATTAGCAGTAAGCTATGGCATAACAGCAGGAGAGGAATATTTTATCAATAAATATTCAATCGACGAAGGCGAACCATATAGCTCCGACATTGTAATTTCGAGAGCTGCCGACGCCCACTTGTTATTGGCCGAAGCCTTAAACCGTTTAGGCAACTACGAATTGGCAATGGTTTTACTTAACGATGGTTTTAATGCCGTTGATAAAATACCTACCGAGTTCCGTTTATGGAGCAACAACCTTGGTGTTAGGGGACGCGCATACCTCCAAAACAAAAAAATCCCGGCTGGCATTACTGATCCAAATCAAATTAAGCTTTATGTCGAAGATTTAATTATTGAAGAGCGGGCAATGGAACTGGCATTCGAAGGCAAACGCTGGTTCGATTTGATAAGAATTGCAAAACGCAGGGGCGACCCAAGTTACCTTGCCAATAAGGTGAAAGCCAAATACAAAGACACTTCGCTTGGCGATAGAATTGCTGAAAAACTCAAAGACGAAAACAATTGGTACATACCACTTGTTAAATAATCAACACAAAAAAAGGCAGCCTCACAAGTTGCCTTTTTTAAATAAACATGAACACAATCTTTAAAATTGAAACAAAAAGTTGCTTTTTATTTTCATTTTAAAAAAATATTATCATATTTGCACCGAATTAATAAAATAAAATGAACAATCAAGTTATCATATCGCTTATTAGCCTACTAGGTATTTTAATTCTCACAAAGCTGAGCTGAGAGTGGTATGTATAATCATAAAATAAAAATTAAGCCATTCTCAGAACAGAGAGTGGCTTTTTCTTTATCGATATTTTGAATTAATGTTAAACCACCGAAAATATTTCGGTAAATACTAAATAAAATGAGCGACAGGTTGTATATTTTCGACACCACATTGCGCGACGGCGAACAAGTTCCCGGATGCCAGTTGAACACAATTGAGAAAATTGAAGTGGCAAAAGCGCTTGAAGAACTGGGTGTTGATATCATCGAAGCAGGGTTCCCCATTTCGAGCCCAGGCGATTTCAATTCGGTAGTAGAAATTTCGAAGGCCGTAACTTGGCCAACCATTTGCGCACTAACCCGTGCAGTTGAAAAAGATATAGATGTTGCTGCAGAATCGCTAAAATTTGCAAAAAAAGGACGTATCCATACAGGCATCGGAACATCGCCTTACCATATAAAATACAAACTCAATTCCAACGAAGACGAAATTCTTGAACGTGCTGTTGCTGCTGTAAAGTACGCCAAAAAGTATGTCGATGATGTTGAGTTTTATGCCGAAGATGCCGGCCGAAGCGATAACGTTTATTTGGCAAAAGTGGTTGAAGCAGTAATCAAAGCTGGTGCCACAGTAATCAACATTCCCGACACTACAGGATATTGCTTGCCACATGAGTATGGCGAAAAAATCAAGTTTCTGATGGAAAATGTTAAAGGGGTACACAAAGCCATCCTTTCAACACACTGTCACAACGACTTAGGCATGGCAACAGCCAACTCGGTTTCAGGTATCTTGAACGGTGCCCGCCAAGTTGAAGTAACCATTAACGGCATTGGCGAACGCGCAGGCAACACCTCGCTCGAAGAGGTGGTAATGACCTTCAAAAGCCGCGAAAAAGAATTGGGAATTGTTACCAATATCAATACCAAGAACATATACAAAACCAGCCGCATGGTTTCGAGCTTAATGAATATGCCCGTTCAACCTAACAAAGCAATTGTGGGGCGTAATGCATTTGCACACTCATCGGGCATTCACCAAGACGGCGTTTTGAAAAATCGCGAAAACTATGAAATCATCGACCCGAACGACGTGGGCATCAACGAATCGTCGATTGTATTGACTGCCCGCAGCGGACGCGCAGCTTTAAAGCACCACATCGAAAACTTGGGCTATACGCTCGAAAAAGAAAAGCTGGACGAAGTTTACCAAGACTTCTTGAAATTGGCCGATAAGAAAAAAGACATCAAAGAAGACGATTTGTTGATGTTGTTGGGCGAATTGCGCGGCGAAAACCACCGCATCAAATTAGATTATCTGCAAGTGATCTCTGGTAAATCGTTAGAACCAATGGCCAGTGTACGTTTGGAAATTGGCGGCGAAAAATTCAGTGCCACTTCAAGCGGAAACGGTCCGGTAGATGCTGCGATCAATGCAGTTAAACAAATCATCACCCGCCAAGTTACTTTAGAAGAATTTTTGATCCAGGCCATCAACAAAGGCAGCGACGATTTTGGGAAAGTACACATGACCATTTCGCAAGGAGAGCGAAACTACAACGGTTTTGGTGCCCATACCGACATCATCACCGCTTCGGTTGAAGCATTTTTGGACGCAATCAATAAAATACCAGTAGCAAAAAAGTAAGTTAAAAATATGACAGCAAAAACATTATTCGACAAAATTTGGGATGCCCACGTAGTGAAGGAAGTAGAAGGCGGCCCAAACGTACTGTACATCGACCGTCACTTTATACACGAAGTGACCAGCCCTGTAGCATTCCTTGGTTTGAAAAAACGCGGGTTAAAGGTTTTCCGTCCCGATCAAACCACAGCCACACCCGACCACAACGTGCCTACCGAAAATCAACATCTTTCGATTGTTGACGAGTTGAGCCGCAATCAGGTTGAAATGCTCCGCAAAAACTGCGAGGAACATGGTATTACCCACTATGGTTTGGGCAACGACGGACATGGTGTGGTTCACATCATTGGCCCCGAGCAAGGCTTGACACAACCGGGCATGACCATCGTTTGCGGCGACAGCCACACTTCGACACACGGCGCTTTTGGTGCTGTTGCTTTCGGTATCGGAACCAGCGAAGTGGAAATGGTGCTTGCCAGCCAGTGCATTATGCAACCCAAACCCAAAAAAATGCGTATTACAGTTGATGGCGAATTGAAGCCCAATGTAACAGCAAAAGATATCGTTCTTTATATAATTGCAAAAATATCGACCAGCGGCGGAACAGGCCACTTTGTTGAGTTTGCTGGATCGGCCATTCGTAGCCTTACCATGGAAGGCCGTATGACTGTTTGCAATATGAGCATCGAATGTGGTGCACGTGGCGGAATGATTGCTCCCGATGAAAAAACAATCGAATATGTAAAAGGCCGTCAGTTTGCACCCAAAGGCGCAGATTGGGACAAAGCCGTTGCATACTGGAATACATTGAAAACCGACGATGGTGCCGTATTCGACACCGAATATACTTTCGATGCAGCCGATATTGAACCGATGATCACCTACGGAACCAATCCGGGCATGGGCATCAAAATCAGCGAGAACATCCCTACCAGCGAAGGTTTAACAGGAAACGACAAAATCACGTTCCAAAAATCGCTTCAATACATGGGTTTCAGCGAAGGCGAAGCCATTAACGGCAAACCTGTTGACTATGTGTTCCTTGGAAGCTGCACCAACGGCCGCATTGAAGATTTCCGCGCTTTTACCAGCTTAGTTAAAGGCAAAAAGAAAGCCGACAACGTAGTGGCTTGGCTGGTTCCGGGTTCGGTAGCTGTTGAAAAACAAATCCGCGAAGAAGGTTTAGTTGAAGTTTTAGAAGCTGCAGGTTTCGAACTGCGTCAACCCGGTTGCTCTGCTTGTTTGGCCATGAACCCCGATAAGGTTCCTGCCGGTAAATACGCTGTATCGACTACCAACCGAAACTTCGAAGGACGTCAAGGACCCGGTGCACGCACATTGTTAGCCAGCCCATTGGTAGCAGCAGCATGTGCCGTTACAGGAAAAGTTACCAACCCAAGCGATTTATAATTTTTTAAAGAACAAATAGTATGGCAATAGATAAATTCATAAAAATAACATCTCCGGCAGTACCTCTGCCTATCGAGAACGTCGACACCGACCAAATTATACCTGCCCGCTTTTTGAAAGCTGTTGAGCGCAAAGGATTTGGCGACAATTTGTTCCGCGACTGGCGTTACACCAGCGGCAATACACCCAACCCCGATTTCGTTATGAACAAAGCCGAATTTTCGGGATCAATACTAGTGGGTGGCAAAAACTTCGGCAGCGGTTCGAGCCGCGAACACGCAGCTTGGGCCATTTACGATGCAGGGTTCAAAGTAGTTGTTTCGAGCTTTTTTGCCGATATTTTTAAAGGCAATGCGCTCAACAACGGATTGCTTCCGGTACAAGTTTCACCTGAATTTTTGGAAGAAATTTTTGCGAGTATCGAAAAAGATCCAAAATCGACCTTTACCGTTGACCTCGAAAGCCAACAAATGATCAACAACTCAACCGGAAACAGTTTCGAATTTGAGATCAACCCTTACAAAAAAATCTGTTTAACAAATGGTTACGACGACATCGACTATCTGGTAGCCATGCAAGAGCAAATTGCTGAGTTTGAAACAGCCGGTGCTTAATTTGAAGTGTCATCCCGACGAATGGAGGGATCCCTCGTTCCTCGGGATGACAATTTAATGAACTTTTGTATCAATATTTCGTTTGGATAATCGATCGAAGAAAAGGTCTTAAATCATTTATCTAAAATCTAAGAGTCTAAAAATGGCAAATAATCTAATCAAAATAATGGACACCACCCTGCGCGATGGTGAACAAACTACCGGAGTGGCATTCAACGAAATGGAGAAGTTGAGCATGGCCAAAGTGCTGCTCAACGACTTGAAAGTGGACCGTATTGAAGTAGCATCGGCACGCGTTTCCGAAGGCGAATACAAAGGTGTTCAACGAATTACAAAGTGGGCTGCCGATCATGGCTACATCGATCGCGTAGAAGTTTTAGGCTTTGTTGATCAAGGTGTTTCCATCGATTGGATTATTGAAACAGGTGCCAAAGTATTGAATTTATTGCTTAAAGGCTCGTACAAACACGTTACCGAACAGTTGCGCAAAACTCCCGAGGAACACCTCGAAGATGCCAAGAGAAATATTCGTTTGGCTCGGGAGAAAGGCCTCACGGTAAACGTTTACCTCGAAGACTGGTCGAACGGTATGCGCCACTCGAAAGACTATGTTCATTTCATGCTCAAAGGCTTATCGGGCGAAGAAATCAACCGGTTTATGTTGCCCGATACCCTGGGAATACTTAACCCCGATGAAACTTACAATTTCTGCAAAGAAATGGTGGATTCATTTCCAGCACTCAACTTCGATTTTCATGGGCATAACGACTACGATTTAGCCATTGCCAACGTTTTCAGCGCCATAAAAGCCGGGGTTAGCTGCATTCACACAACCATCAACGGTTTGGGCGAGCGTGCAGGTAATGCACCCCTTTCGAGCGTGATTGCAACCATTAAAGACCACTTAAAAATGCAAACCAATGTTGACGAGAGCAAACTCAACATGGTGAGTAAACTGGTTGAATCGTTCTCGGGCATACGCATACCAACCAATAAACCACTGATTGGCGAATTCGTTTTCACCCAATGCAGTGGAGTACATGCCGATGGCGATAACAAAAACAACCTCTATTTCAACGATTTATTACCTGAACGTTTTGGACGAGAACGCAAATATGCACTTGGCAAAACATCGGGTAAAGCCAATATCAAAAAGAATTTAGAAGCCATTGGGATCAATCTCGACACCGAATCGTTGAAGAAAGTAACCGAGCGGGTAATTGAACTTTCGGATAAAAAAGACACCGTTTCCGCAGAAGATTTGCCCTATATCGTTTCCGACGTGTTGCGCAACGAATCGATCACCCAAAGCATCGAAATGCACAATTACAGCATTTCAAAAGCATATGGTTTGAAGCCAGTGGCATCGGTAGCAATCAAAATGAAGAACAAAATTTATGAAGATACTTCGCACGGCGACGGACAGTACGATGCGTTTATGAACGCCATCAAAAAGATTTACCGTCGTTTGCATAAACCGCTGCCACAGCTGATCGACTATGCAGTAACCATTCCTCCTGGTGGAAAAACCGATGCCTTTGTGGAAACTGTTATCACCTGGCAAGGCGACAACGAATTCCGCACTCGAGGCCTCGACTCGGACCAAACCGCTGCAGCCATCAAGGCCACTATGAAAATGTTGAACATTATTGAGCAAAAAATACAATAGAAGAGAGTCATTGATCATTGGCCAATAGGTTTGTAAGTGAATAGAATTGAGTATATTTGATAAAAATAATGAAGATATGAGAGCATTAGAGTTTAAAACGAGAATAAAGAACAATCAGATTCTGATTCCTTCAAGGATTCAATCTGAATTAAAATCTTAACAAAATCAAGTTCGGGTGATTCTTCTTGTTGACGATTCTCACATTAATGATCAGATTAATTTTCAAAAAACTGCTCAAGAACAGTTCTTAAGTGGCTATGCTGAATCCGATTCAATATATGACAATTGACAAAATGAGCAATTAATGGGCAAAATTGATCATTCACTAAAGCAAAAAGCAAACAAAATTTTATCAATTCTAACAGAATAAAAATGATGAAATGACATCTACAAAGGTAGTAAGCAGCAAGCAAAAAAAGCCAACAGTTACTAAAACAACCTAATGATTTTGTATTTTTGAGAAAATAAATGATTATGAGAACAATTAAACTAAACATACCGGATAGTCTCGATTTGAAAGATTATGATTTTTCAATGATAATTGCTGCAAAACTTTACGAAGATGCTAAACTATCATCAGGACAAGCCGCACAGATGGTAGGGCTATCAAAAAGAGCATTCACTGAGATGCTTGGAAAATACGGAGTATCTGTATTTAGCACTTCGATTTCTGATTTACATTCCGATATAGCAAATGCCTAAGATTGTAATTTCTGATACCAGCACCTTGATACTTTTTCACAAAATTGAAGAATTCAATTTGTTACAGGAAGTATATACAGAGTTGATTACTACACCTGAGATTGCAGAAGAATTTGGAGAAAAATTACCTGATTGGATTAAGATTCAAACAGTTTCAGATAAAAAATATCAGAATTTTTTAGAGACACAAGTTGATCAAGGAGAAGCGAGTGCAATTGCATTAGCAACGGAGTACGATGATGTTCTGTTACGACTTGATGACCTAAAAGCACGAAAATTAGCGACTCAATTAAAATTTAAGATAACGGGTGCACTTGGAGTTATTCATAAAGCTAAACAAATGTCGATTATTGATAAAGTAAAACCATTGATTGGCAAATTACTACAGACTGATTTTCGAATAGCTGAAAATATTATTGAAGAAATTTTGCAACTGAACAACGAATAAATTTTCAGGTGCTAACAGCAAAATATATGTCAATTGCCGTTTTTCGCTCGGATTATATAATAAAGATGACTATTGACTATTGACTAATGACTATTTTCTAATGAAATCAACACCTGAAACCATACGCCGCAATTTCGACCAGCAGGTTGAGCGGTTTTCAAATATTGAAACGGGGCAAACCACTGCCATCGATTCGCCCTTGTGCATGGAACTAGTTTCGCAAGCAGCCAAGCTCACCAACCCCGATGCAACGAATATAATGGATTTGGGCTGCGGCGGCGGGAACTACGCCGTGAAAGTAGCCTCGCTCCTGCCCCATGTAAACTGCACTTTAGTTGACATTAGCGGCAACATGGTTGAAGCAGCCCAAAAGCGCGTTGCTGAAATCGTGAGCGGAAAAGTCACTGCAATACAAGGCGATTACCGCGATGTGGACCTTGGTGAAGACCGCTTCGATATTATCACAGCCGGCACAACCTTGCACCACCTTCGTGGCGACGACGAATGGGAACTGGTGTTTGGAAAAATATACCGTGCGCTCAAGCCTGGCGGTTCATTTTGGATCAACGACATTGTACTTTCAGAAACCGACGAGATCAACGAAATGATGCTCGGTGGTTGGTTAAGCGTTCTGAAGAAACAAATTTCAGAAGAAGAAATAGCCATGTACCGCGAACGTTACGAAAGCGAAGATACACCCCGCACTTTGTCGTATCAACTTGATTTGATGAAGAAAATTGGATTCAGTAAAACCATTTTGCTGCACAAACATTTTAACTTTGCAGCCTTTGGAGGAATAAAATGAGTGCTGTTATTCAACGAAATGCGTAAATTTGCAAAAAGATGTCGATATGAACAGACAAAAACTTATAGAAGAAATTTTTCAACATGTGAACAAACTTCCCGATGAAAAGATTCAGGAAATCAATCACTTTGCTGAATTTCTTTTGAGCAGAATTGATGACAAAATTTTTGAAGAGGGAATTGCTGAAATGGCATCAAAATCTAAAGCTTTTAAGTTTCTTAACGAAGAGGAAGATTCATACACGGTTAATGATGCAACTGAAAAATATCAAACAAAGAATCCAAATATTAACATCACTTTATCTTTGAAAAAAAACACACTGGCCAGAGCTGAGCACTATGCAGAGAAACACCATACAAATCTTAATGCACTAATTGAAAGATACCTTCAATCTTTCTTTGAAAAAGAGAAAAAAGAAATTGAAATAACTCCACGTGTAAAAAAATTATCAGGCATCATTGAGTTAGAAGATGAGGTTGACATCAAAGAAGCGTATCGAAAGCATTTAATCGAAAAATACAAATGAGGAACGTTTTTCTGGACACAAATATTGTGATCGATTTACTGAGTGAACGAGCACCATTTTACAAAGATGCAGCTAAAATATTTTCATTAGCCGACAATCAAGCAATTAAATTATACTGTTCGGCACTTTCAATTGCAAATATTTACTACATTATTTTTCGCAACAAATCAAATGAGCATGCAAATAAAGCTTTAGATGAACTACTCGAATTCTTAACCATACTGCCCTTGAACGAAAAAAATATAAGGTACTCACTTGCAAACAGTACATTTTCTGATTTTGAAGATGCATTACAATATTCAACTGCATCAGAAAATCGAATGGATATTATTGTAACAAGGAATACAACAGATTTTAAAGCAGTCAATATTCCTGTAATAACATCAAATGAGTTCGTTGAATATTTTGAAAATTAAAATACATTATGAGCAAAACTCTTAACATTGCCGTTTTAGCCGGCGACGGAATCGGGCCTGAAATCATTGAACAGGCCTTGAAGGTTACACAAGCAGTTTGCGACAAATTTGGTCACACACTGAAGTATAAACACGCTATTACCGGAGCATGTGCAATCGACGCGGTGGGCGACCCCTACCCTGCCGAAACGCATCAACTTTGTATGGAAAGCGATGCTGTTCTTTTTGGTGCCATTGGCCACCCAAAATTCGACAACGACCCAAGTGCCAAAGTACGCCCCGAACAAGGTTTGTTGCGTATGCGCAAGCAGCTGGGAT
The DNA here is from genome assembly GCA_035380005.1 of Prolixibacteraceae bacterium. GTDB lineage: Bacteria > Bacteroidota > Bacteroidia > Bacteroidales > Prolixibacteraceae > Roseimarinus. Next base: position 10,992 of record DAOSWJ010000049.1, read on the forward strand.
TGTACGCCAATTTGCGTCCGGTTGAAACATTTGAATCGTTGCTGCATAAATCGCCGCTCCGTTTAGATTTGGTGAAAGGTGCCAACTTCATGTGTATTCGTGAACTCACTGGTGGTATTTACTTTGGAGAGAAAGGTCGTAGCGAAGATGGCAACATGGCTTTCGACAATTGTGTTTATACCCGCGAAGAAGTAGAACGAATTCTGAAACTAGGTTTCGAATATGCCATGAAACGCAACAAAAAACTAACCATTGTTGACAAAGCCAACGTTTTGGAAACTTCACGTTTGTGGCGCCAAATTGGTCAGGAAATGGCTCCAAGCTACCCCGAGGTGGAAACCGAATACATGTTTGTTGACAATGCTGCCATGCGCATTATTCAGTGGCCAAAAAGCTTCGACGTAATGGTAACCGAAAACATGTTCGGCGACATCTTAACCGATGAAGCTTCGGTAATTACCGGTTCACTTGGCTTGTTACCATCGGCATCAATCGGCTTGTACACCAGCGTGTTTGAACCTATACATGGCTCGTACCCTCAAGCGGCCGGAAAAGACATTGCCAACCCAATAGCTACGGTACTTTCGGCTGCCATGATGTTCGAATACGCTTTCAACATGATGGAAGAAGGTGCGTTGATACGCGAAGCTGTTGCCGCCTCGCTCGAAGCAGGCGTAGTAACCGAAGACATTGCAGGCGAAGGAAAAGCCTACAAAACAAGCGAAGTTGGTGCCTGGCTGGCCAATTATGTTTCAAAAAAATAAGAACTAAATTGTTAATAACATAAAACCCGAGGCAATAACCTTGGGTTTTTTGTTATGATATTTAATTATTTACACAATTATTTAAAATAATTACAATTTTTTAAATTATTATACCTACATTGCAGCCGTAATTTTAAATTTAATACAATGAATAACGGTACAGTAAAGTTTTTTAACAATTCAAAAGGTTATGGTTTCATTAAAGACAATGACACCTCAACAGAATACTTCGTACATTCAAGTGGTTTAATTGACAACATTGATGAAAACGACGAAGTAACATTCGACCTTAAACAAGGTAACAAAGGATTAAATGCAGTAAACGTTAAACTAGCTTAGTTTATCTACTATATTTAAAAATTTTGGAGCTGCTCAATTACGATTGAGCAGCTTTTTTTATATCTGAACCCATGTACCCTTTTCGGGTATTTCAACATTCGAAAAACCTTTCGATTCGAGATGTTCTTTATAGGCTATCTGCGCTTCATAATCGCCATGAACAAGGAATACACCCTTAAGCTGGTCCTTAATTTGGCATTCGAGGTACTCAGCCATTTCTTCATAGTCTCCGTGTCCGCTATACGAATCGATACGAAAAACTTCGGCATTAACAGGATAAACAAAACCATGAATAGATACTTCTTTATCGCCCCTTAGGATTTTGGCGCCCAAAGTACGTGGAGCACAATAACCTACTGCCAAAATTGAATTTTTAGGATTACTAATATTGTTTGCCAGGTGATGCTTCACCCTACCGGCTTCCATCATACCCGAGGCCGAAATAATCACACAAGGTTCATGCCTGTCGTTCAATTTTTTCGAATCTTGAACCGAGCGTATGTAATACAACCTATCGAAACCAAAAGGATCGGGATCGAAATGTAATTCGTGTTGCATTTCGTCATTAAAACAATATGGATGAAGCCTGAATACTTCGGTTGCATTTACAGCCATGGGGCTATCAACAAAAATATCAATTCGTGGCAGTTTGCCATCATTGAATAGCTGATTAAGTGTATAAACAATTTCTTGTGTACGGCCAACGCTAAACGACGGGATAATCAGTTTTCCTTTTTTTTCGATGCAAGTATGCTTTATCACATTCAAGAGCTCGTTACCTGCTTGTTGCTGATCGCGATGGAGCCTGTTACCATAAGTAGCTTCGGTTATCAAATAATCGGCTTGAGGGAACGGGTCGGGCTCACGAAGGATAATATTAGTTTTACGACCAATATCGCCGGTATAAGCAACATTTTTAAGCCCGTCGGTTTCGTTAACCTCCAAATTTACTACTCCACTACCAAGCATGTGCCCCGAGTTAGTGAATTTTACTTTTATATTCTCATCAATATAAAGCTTCCTGTCGTAAGCCACACCTATAAAAAGCTGCATACAATTAACGGCGTCCTTGCGTGTATAAATTGGCTCAACCGGATCGAGCCCTTGCCTTGCACGCTTTTTATTGAATTCCAATGTATCAGCTTCGTGAATAGCACCCGAATCGGCCAATAATATTGAACAAAGATCAAGCGTTGCCTGTGTACATACCACCGACCCTCTAAAACCTAACTTATACATATACGGGATTAGACCTGAATGATCGATATGAGCATGACTCAATATTATATGATCAATCTCTTTAGGATTAAAACCCAACTCGCGGTTTAAACTATCGGTTTCCAGGCCTTTACCTTGATACAAGCCACAATCGAAAAGTATTTTTTTATCCTTTTGCGTTATTACCAAATGTTTGCTACCGGTAACTTCGCGTGCGGCACCTAAAAATTTTATAATCATAATGGTATTTTTTTGAAATGGTAAGGTTGGAAAAAATTAATAAAATGCAAAACAAAAATTCATAATTTTAACCAAAAAAATAAAAATTGCTTGCATTAAAATTTAGCAAAGAGGAGAGCAACATTATTTTTTCATTTTCTTTTTCATGACAAAACGCATAATTTTTTCTATTCTTTCTATATTTACCTTTCAATTAAAAAAAACTGCTATGCACGATAATGTAATTAAGAAGAAGCTCGACCAAACAAAAGACATGGTTTTAAACCGTGTTTTGATTGTAATTATGTTTGTAATGACAATAGGTATTGTAGTATCGTTGCTACGCATACCGCAAACAGGTTTTATCTTCAACTACGGATTACAGATGTTTTTAGCGTTAGTAGTTGTATTTCTGTTTATTGCACGAAATAAGCTGGAAACCAAAACGAAAGGTATCATTTTTTTGGGCACATTATATACTATGGCACTCAGTGGCATTCTATCATTCGGCTTATACGGTTTTGGCTACGTTTATTTCATACCCGCCTCTGCCATTGCATTCTTATATTTCAACAAAAAAACAGGTTGGTACATCACCTTAATCAGTTTAGCTGTTATAATTATAATCGGAGCACTTTTCAATAACAACATATTACATTTTGTACCCGAAAAAGAAGGGTACATGCAATCAACAGCCATGTGGTTGAATATGATTATTACTCTCTCGCTGGTTTCGGTTGTTATGACCATGTTTTGGAGCAATATGTACAACATGCTGGTCAACACTTTCACTCACATCCATCATCAACAAGAAGACATGCAGCACATTAACGAACAATTGACCATTGCACGCGATAATGCTTTAAAATCTGATAAACTAAAATCTTCATTCTTGCAAAACATTAGCCATGAAATACGCACGCCTTTAAATATAATTATTGGCTTCTCTGATATGATGGGACAAACCTCCGACCCCGATGAACAAAAAGAGTTTAACAGTGTAATACGCGATAATAGCAATAAAATGCTGAAAATTGTAAACGATATAGTTGACTTCTCTAAAATTGAAACCGACACGCTAACACTCAATAAAACAAACTTTAACGTTGCAGAAG
>DAOSWJ010000050.1:0-5690 GCA_035380005.1 Prolixibacteraceae bacterium
GGAAGAACTAGCCGGCCAGGATATCCCAATGGTGTTGAACTCAACACCTGGTGTGTATGCTACAGCACAAGGTGGCGGCGATGGCGACGCTCGAATAACCATAAGGGGTTTTAACCAACGTAATGTTGCTGTTATGCTCGATGGTATTCCGGTTAACGATATGGAAAACGGATGGGTGTATTGGAGCAATTGGTTCGGACTCGATGCAGTTACCCGAAATATTCAGGTTCAGCGTGGTTTGAGTGCATCGAAATTGGCTTTACCATCGGTGGGAGGAACGCTGAATATTATTACCAAAGGGGTTGAAAGCAAGGCCGAGCGAACCATTCAACAGTCGGTCGATCAATATGGAAAAATACAAACCAATGTGGGTTTTACAACCGGAACACTTAGCCATGGTTGGGGAATTACCGGAGCTTTTGCATTTAAAAATGGTAACGCTTGGGTTGACGAGCTTTACACCAGAGGTTTTTTCTATTATCTAAAAATAGATAAACGTTGGAAAAACCATATCACCTCGATAAGTGCCATGGGAGCACCACAACAACATTCGCAACGCTCGTACAAACGTACCATTGCCAAATACGATACCGTTTATGCAAACGAAATTGGGGTTGAGGCTTTCCCAAAAATTAATAACATGGGTATTGGCTATAACCAGCATTGGGGCTATTTGCAACGCAACCGTTTCGACGAAAATGCAGAGAGGGAAGTGCTTCACGAAAAAATAAATATTTACCACAAACCGCAGTTCAGTATTCGCGATTTTTGGAGCATTGGCGATATGTTGTCGATCTCAAATATTGTTTATCTTTCGTTGGGAACAGGTGGTGGCAACGGAACCCGTTCGAGCATTAAAGAAACGCAATTGGTAGCTGATCCAACGCGCGACGATTTTGGCCAAATTAATTGGCAAAGCATTTACGATGCCAACAGCAAACCTACTAAAACTGCTTTTGGTCTGGTTTACCCTATTAACGATACTTACAGCGATTCGTTATACGAGTCGGAAAACTATCTTACCCGTGCCCACAACGATCATGTTTGGTTTGGATACTTAGGAACCGGCACTTACAAAGTGAACGACTTGCTCACCATTTCGGGGGGTATCGATGCCCGTTCGTACACAGGCATTCACTATACTACAATACGCGATTTAATGGGGGGTGATTATGCTGTCGATTTGAACGATTTGCGCAAGGATTACAACAGCGACCCAACGTTGGCAATGAGCTATGTGGGCGATACAATTTATTATTACGACCGAGGCTTGGTACGCTGGGGAGGTTTGTTTGGCCAGGCCGAATACACAACCGATTTCATTTCAACCTTTGTAAACCTGAGCACGGCTTATACCGGTTATAAAAAGGAAGATTATTTTGGTAACCTCAATTCGCCATGGGTTTGGACACCCAGCTTTACCTTTAAAACAGGGGCAAATTTCAATATTACCAGCCGTTCGAACGTATTTTTTAATTTAGGTTATTTATCGAAAACACGCGATTTTAAATACTTTTTTAAAGGATACACTGCTGAGTTAAGCGAGAATGTTGAAAACGAAAAAGTAAAAGCCATTGAGTTGGGCTATCATTTTGGTTCACCACGTTTCTCGGCCAATGTAAACGGCTATTTCACACAATGGCAAAACAAACCAACCAACAGGGTTTATTCGGCTTATGTATTGAAAGCCGGTGACGAAGGTTTTGATCCCGACGAGCCAGAAAATAACAATATCAGAACCTATGCCGATATTCCGGGAATGGATGCATTGCATGTTGGTTTTGAACTCGATTTTGTATATAAAATTCTTCATAACCTCGAGATGCAAGGCTTGGTTTCGTTGGGTGACTGGACGTGGGACAAAGCAATTCAAGGTCTTCAGTTTTACAATAACGACACCAACAAGCCAACCCACCAAATCGATTTCGATGCAACAGGAATTCATGTTGGCGATGCCGCTCAAACCCAACTGGGAGTTGCTTTGCGCTACGAACCTATTAAAAATGTTTACTTGAATACGCGGGTAACTTATTTCGACAGGTACTATGCCGACTTCTCGCCCGAATCGACTACCGATGAAGATGGAAATCCTGTCGATTCGTGGAAGTTACCCTCATATACTTTGGTGAATTTTCATGCGGGATATAATTTCCGTATTAAACCCATCGATAAATTGTATTTCAGTTGGCGGGTTAATGTGTTGAATGTGTTGAACACCAAATACATCTCTGATGCTGTCAACAACGATTCGTACAGTGAGCTACCTTATCAGGATTTCGACGCTAAATCAGCAACGGTATTCTTTGGTGCGCCGCGCAATATTTCAACTTCATTACAAATCAGGTTTTAATTCTAATTAAAAATGACATACAAATTTTTATCATTCATTTTGTTGCAGTTCTTATTATTTACAGCAACAGTTCAAGCGCAAGAAACCATAGCTACCGCTCGAAAAAAAGTGAACAGCAATATAACTGTTGGGGGTATTGTTACCAATGGTGCCGAACTGGGTGGTATACGTTATTTTCAAGATCATACAGGTGGTATGGCGGCTTACGATTATACAAAAATGGCCAATGTTGTACCCGGAGATTCGATTTTGGTTACCGGAAAGTTGGTCGATTACAATAATTTACTTGAGATATCGCCTGTAACGTCGGTCACAATAGTTTCAAGTGGTAATCAACTTTACAGCCCGGCTGAAATAACCATCGATCAGATAGGCGAGCAATACGAAGCGCAATTGGTACGCATAAACGGTGTCGTTTTCGATAATGCCGGAAGTACTTTTCAAGGCAACAAAAACTATAATTTTAGAGCGAACAACCAAGTGGGCGTTATTCGAATTAACCGCGACTCGGAAGGTATAATCGGGCAAATTATTCCATCGGGCGAGCTCGATATTGTGGCAATTTGTTCTCAATATGCCTACGAATACAACGATACCGTAAATGGCTACCAGCTTTTGCCCCGCACAATGGCCGATTTCATTACCGAAGGTTCAATGAAACTAACTTCGCCTGTTACGGTTTCGAACCTTAGCAAGCAAGGTTTTGATTTGAGCTGGCATACAAACGAGCAAGGTACTTCGGAAGTAGTTTACGGCTTTTCAAACAACCCCGATTCACTTATTTTCAAACTTAGCGGTACAGTTGTTGATAACGGCACCGACTTTGAAAATTCTGTTTCGTTATTGGGTTTGCCTGCCGGAACTATCGTTTTTGCTAATGTATATACTTATGCCGATGGCGATACTGCTCAATCGAACATAAAAGCTTACGCCACCGTTTCAAACTCATCGGGAGCAATGACGGCTTTTTTTAACACAGAGGTCGATCATAGCGTTTCGAAAGGGCTTGATGCCATTTATTTGAACCAAACAATTGACGATACGCTTATTGCGTATATTAACCGTGCCGAAGAATCGATCGATTTCACCATTTACAATTACAACAACAATAACATAAGCGATATTACACAAGCGCTTAACGAAGCTTATTTGCGTGGGGTTAAAGTGCGGATTATCAGTTGTGGTACTGCTAATAATTTTGGTTTCGAGAGCCTTTTGCCCGAAGTGCCTTACATGAAGAGCCCCGATGGCGATTCGCGCGATGGTATTATGCACAATAAATTTGTGATTTTCGATGCCGGCTCTGCCAATCCCGACAAGCCAATAGTTTGGACCGGTGCAACTAACTTTACCGATGGGCAAATCAATACCGACCCAAACAATGTTATTGTGGTTCAAGATCAGAGTCTTGCGCTGGCTTTTGAGATTGAATTTGAAGAAATGTGGGGCTCCGAAACCGAAATGCCATCGCCCGATAATGCCCGCTTCGGGATGTTCAAAAAAGACAATACCCCGCATGAATTTATTGTTGGAGGCAAAAGGCTTGAATGCTATTTCAGCCCTTCGGACGGTACCAACCAAAAACTGCTCGAAACCATTGCTACTGCCGATAGCGACCTTAGCATTGCAACCATGTTGCTAACACGTTCCGATTTGGCTTACAGCATACGTGATGCTAAACAGCGGGGTGTTGCTGTTAATATTGTTACAAATGCCGAGGGCGATAATACCGACTTGGTGAACGAAATTTTAATGGGTGCACTTGGGGCAGGCCATTTTGTTTACAACGAATTTGTAAAAGGGATTATGCACCATAAATATGCAGTGATCGATAATTTTGCACCCGATTCTGATCCGGTGCTTATAACAGGGAGCCATAACTGGAGTGCTTCGGCTAATGATCGCAACGACGAAAACACCCTCATTATTCACGACGAAACAATGGCCAACGTTTATTATCAGCAGTTTGTAAAATTGTTTCTCGATAACAATGGTTCGTTTAGCGAAATTAACGATCCGCCTGTTGCTGTAAACGACTCGGTTAGTGTTGAAAAAAACGGAACGGTTACTGTTGACGTGCTTGCCAACGATCAGATTCAGGGCTCGGCCGAGGTGAGTATCGAGATGGAAGCTCAGCATGGACGTACTTATATTCCTTTTACCAATCCGAATGCAATTGCTTATGAAGCACAGAACGATTTTATCGGTACCGATAGCATTCAGTACCGTGTAACTTATACCACCGAGCCCGATTTATACGATTTTGCCACCATCATTATCGAAGTGGGAACCAATGGTGTAAAGTTCAATGTTGAAGAAAGTGCAATTGCTTTGTTCCCAAATCCGGCTCAGAATTTTGTGTTTGTTAGCTCGAAGCGCCCAATTGTAAGGTATAGCCTTTATGATGTTACGGGTTCGCTGGTATCGGCACAAAAGATTGAAAAAGCAAATCAGCATCGCATTGATTTGTCGATGCTTGTTAGTGGAAGCTATTTCTTAAGTGTTGAACATGCAAATGGCGATATTGAAATTGGGAAAGTGATTGTGGAGTAGTTTAGCAAAATGGTGAAAATAGCTTGAAACAATTTAATCTATCCATACATATTTTTCGCCGCGACCTTCGTCTCGACGATAATTCGGCGCTGATGGCCGCTCTTGAACAGTCGGAGCAAGTTTTGCCTGTTTTTATTTTCGACCCCCGGCAGCTCGAACACACCTACCGTGGCAATAACAGTTTTCAGTTTATGTTGAAATCGTTGGCTAAATTAGATGGAGAGCTGCGCAAAAAAGGTTCGCAACTATTTTGTTTCAAGGGAATAGCGCATGAGGTATTGGCACAGCTTATTGAAAGTACCCACGCAAACGCTGTTTTTATTAATCGCGATTATACGCCATTTAGTCGTAATCGTGATGAGGAAATGGCCAAAGTTTGCCAAGATTATTCGGTGAGCTTCAATGTTTTTGCCGATGCCTTGCTTAACGAACCCGAAGAGGTTTCAAAAGACGATGGGAAACCTTACACCATTTTCACACCATTCATGAAGAAAGCGCGTCAAAATTCAATCCGAAAACCAACTCCAAATATTCACTCAAATTTTTATATCGAAGAAGTAAAATTAGCACATCAGTTAAACGATTACCGTTTGTTGTTTAAGCACGAAAACCCAAACTTGCTGCCAAAGGGCGGACGTTCTGAGGCGCTATCGTTGTTGCAAAACCTTAATAATCTTCATAATTACGATAACGAGCGGAATCTGCCTTCAGTAAAAGGGACCTCGTTGTTGTCGGCGCATCATAAGTTTGGAACGATTTCGGTGCGCGAAACATATTGGAAAATTGC
>DAOSWJ010000050.1:5790-14293 GCA_035380005.1 Prolixibacteraceae bacterium
CGGCGCATCATAAGTTTGGAACGATTTCGGTGCGCGAAACATATTGGAAAATTGCTAATGAACTTGGGGTAGGGCACACACTAGTAAACGAGTTGTATTGGCGCGATTTTTTTACCCACATTGTTTGGCATTTTCCACATGTTCTTGGTCAGGCTTATAATGCCAAATATGCTGCAATACAGTGGGAAAACGATAAGGCCAAATTCGAAAAATGGTGCAAAGGGCAAACCGGCTTTCCTATTGTTGATGCTGGTATGAGGGAGCTTACCACAAGCGGTTTTATGCACAACCGGGTACGAATGATCGTAGCTTCGTTTCTCACCAAAGATTTACATATCGACTGGCGTTGGGGTGAACGCTTTTTTGCCAATCATCTGGTTGACTACGATCCGGCAGTAAACAACGGTAATTGGCAGTGGGCGGCATCAACCGGATGTGATGCCCAACCGTATTTCCGTATTTTCAATCCATGGAGCCAGCAACTTAAGTTCGATCCCAATTGTTTGTACATTAAAAAATGGGTGCCTGAGCTTAAACATTTGAATGCAACCGAAATTCATAAATTGCAGTTTTCGGCAAATTTATTGGCACAAACTTATCCCCGGCCGATGGTTGATCATGCCGAAAAGGCGCAAAAAATAAAGGCAATATTTAAGCAGGCTGTTTAGCGCTCAAGTACAAATAAGAAGATTGCCATCCAGTGGCAAACGCTACCGCCAATAACCATGAGGTGCCAAATAAGGTGCGCATATTTGAGCTTTTCCATTTTGAAAAAGATAATGCCAAATGAATAAAATAAGCCGCCTGCAAATATCAGAATCAGACTCAATGTCGATAGGTTTTTCATAATTGGAATGATGAAGAAAAGCAACAACCAGCCCATAATAACATACGAAATGATAACGAATATATTCACTCCTCGTTCAAATTTATTGGGTATGAATGCTTTTACCAGCAAGCCCGATATGGCAAGCCCCCATTCAATTCCGAACATTACCCAACCCCAATCGTATCGAATAATCGATAGCGATAAAGGGGTGTATGTGCCGGCAATTAGCAGGTAAATGGCTATTTGATCGAAGTTGTGAAAAAAATCTTTTGCTTTGCCATGTCTTAACGAGTGGTTCATGGTTGACGAAAAATAGAGCAAAATAAGTGTTGCCCCAAAAACCGATGTGCTTATAATTAGCCATGAATTGCCGCGTAGGGCAGCAAATATTACAATTACGGCAGTGGCTGCTATGGCCATAAAAAGACCAATACCGTGTGAGATGGCATTGGCTAATTCTTCATTTTTGGTAAAACGTGGTTTCGACATAGAAAATCTTTTTTAATCGATATTTATTTCTTAAAAAATTTTATATATCCATAACCACAGGCAAAGATAGTAAGCTTGTCTTTACACACAAGAAAAAAGAGCACCAAATGGCACTCTTTTGTATCTTGTAAAGTCGGTATTGTATTTCTTAACTGGCCTTGAGTAGTCTCATTCCAGCACGTTCAATTTTTTCGCGTGCATATTCTTCCGAAACAGTAAATTCTTTTTTACCATTTGAAGGTAAATCGAACATGGCATCAACCATTATCGTTTCGCATATTGAACGTAAGCCACGTGCGCCCAATTTGTATTCAACGGCAATGCCCACAACATAATCGAGAGCCTCGTCGGTGAATGTAAGTGAAATGTGATCCATGCCAAAAAGCTTGGTGTACTGCTTAATGATTGCATTTTTGGGCTCGGTTAAAATGCGCCTTAATGCACCTGGGTCGAGCGGATCGAGGTAGGTGAGAACAGGCAATCGACCAATAATTTCGGGTATCAAGCCGAACGATTTCAAGTCCATTGGTGCAATGTATTGCATTAGGTTGTCGCGATCGATTGTGGCCGTTTTTTCAACAGCATTAAAGCCAACAACTTTGGTGTTCATGCGTTGGGCAATTTTGCGTTCAATGCCATCGAATGCACCACCGCACACAAAAAGTATGTTTTTTGTATCAACAGGTATCATTTTTTGTTCGGGGTGTTTACGGCCACCTTGCGGCGGAACGTTAACCACTGCACCCTCGAGCAGCTTCAATAATCCTTGTTGAACGCCTTCGCCCGACACGTCGCGAGTAATTGACGGGTTGTCGCCTTTGCGAGCAATTTTGTCAATTTCGTCGATAAAAACGATGCCCCTTTCGGCTGCTTCAACGTTATAGTCGGCTGCTTGCAATAAGCGGGTAAGCAGGCTTTCGATATCTTCGCCTACGTAACCGGCTTCGGTTAAAACGGTAGCATCGACAATTGTAAATGGTACGTGCAACATTTTGGCTATTGTGCGTGCCAGCAATGTTTTTCCTGTTCCGGTGGGGCCAACTAAAATGATATTCGATTTTTCGATTTCGGTTTCATCGTCGTCAACCTTTTGCCCAAGGCGTTTGTAGTGGTTGTAAACGGCTACCGAAAGAATTTTTTTTGCATGGTCTTGCCCGATTACGTATTTATCGAGGAATTCTTTAATTTGAGCAGGTTTATGAAGCTTGATCGAGTTGATATCGAATGAGCCTTTGCTTTTAAATTCTTCTTCAATAATTTCGTGAGCCTGCTCAACGCAGCGTTCACAAATATGGCCATCGATACCGGCAATCAGTAAATCAACTTCGTTTTTCTTTCTTCCGCAAAATGAGCATTTATCCATTATTTTCCTTTCTTGATTTTTTTATCGCGTACCAAAATTTGATCAATCATTCCGTAATCTTTAGCTTCTTGGGCTGTCATCCAGTAGTCTCGATCCGAGTCGCGTTCAACTTTATCGTATTTGTTGCCCGAATGTGTTGCAATTATATCGTAAAGTTCTTTTTTCAATTTAAGAATTTCGCGGGCAGTGATTTCAATATCGCTGGCTTGGCCTTGTGCTCCACCCATGGGTTGGTGTATCATTACCCTCGAGTGGGTGAGTGCCGAGCGTTTACCTGCTGTGCCGGCTGTTAACAATACAGCTGCCATCGATGCTGCCATGCCGGTGCAAATTGTTGCTACATCGCTGCTTATGAACTGCATTGTGTCGTATATGCCTAGTCCGGCATGAACTGCTCCGCCGGGTGAATTAATGTAAATTTGGATGTCTTTACCGGGGTCGGTTGAGTCAAGAAAGAGCAACTGCGCTTGTATAATGTTGGCTACGTAATCGTCGATTGGAACACCCAAAAAGATAATGCGATCCATCATTAAACGCGAGAAAACGTCCATGGTGGCAATGTTCAGTTGGCGTTCTTCAATAATGGTTGGCGAAATATAGCTGCCATATACTGAGCTTACGTATTTATCGACCGACAAGCTGCTAATGCCCTTGTGACCGGTTGCATATTTTTGAAATTCTTTTTTGTAATCCATTGTTATTCAGATTTGGAGTTAAAATTCCTTATTGTTTATGTTCTGATTATTTAAACGGCAAAGGTAGGAAAAATATATAAAATATTGGTATAGCCAGTAAAGACCAAGAATAAAAAAGAGGCTACCTGTTCAGGCAACCTCTTTGCTTTATTGTGTTGGTTTTTCTTATTCGAACAGTTTTTCGAATTCTTCGCGGCTAACAGCTTTTTCTTCAACGTTTACTTTCGACTTGATCACTTCCATGATTTTGTCTTCCATTTTTTTGTTGTACAATCTGTTAACATCTTCCTTTTTCGAAAGCATTTGTTTTGCAAAGCCGTCGAGGTGCTCATCGGGTACATTGAACATACCGTACTGGCGGAATTGTGCAGCAGCAACTTCTTTGGCCAGATCCATTACCTCGTTTTCTTCAACTTTTAATTCGTTTTCCTTAATGATTTCTTCCTTAATGATTTGCCATTTAAGGTCGGTGAGGAACATATCGAATTCGGCTTCAATTTGCTCGTCGGTAATGTCTTTGTTTGTGGCTTTTAACCAACGTTTTAAAAACTCAACCGGAAACTCCATTTTCGATTTGCTTACCAGTTGTTCGCGGGTATCGGTAGCAAATTTGTATTCGATTGAAGAACGGAATGCTTCGCTGATTTCGGCAGCTACTTTTTCGCGGAATGCTTTTTCGTCGGCAATTTCGGTGTCGTCGCCGTAAATGTTTTTGAAAAGGTCGGTATTTACTTCGGCAGGTACAAAAGTGTTGATTTCTTTAATTGTAATTTTGAAATCACCTTCAATCTTATCGGCTGCTTCTTTTTCGATGTTAAGCAAGTACGAAATTTCAACATTGTTTGGATATGCTTTTTTGATATCGAAAACAACTTCGTCGTCGATTTTTTTACCTACGAACGATTTTTTGATTTCTTCGTCTTTGATTACATCGACCGAAATAAGGGCCATTTCAACTTTTATTCCGTCTTCGGCTTCGTTGCCGTCGGCGTCGAGTTGAGCGATGTTGCCCCTTAAAGTGCCGCTTTCTTCAACTATATCGGTGCTTTTGTTTTCGCCAAAGCGGTTGGTGTATGCTTTCACCTGTTCTTCGATCATTTCATCGGTAACGGTAACGCTGTATTGGGTGAATTTGCTGCGTTTGTCGAACGAAACTTTTGATTCGGGAGCAAAACCAATGTCGAAAATGAATTCAAAATCGGTGTCGTTGTCCCAGTCAATTTCTTTTTGTTTATCGTCGTTGGGCAGTGGTTCGCCCAAAATGTTGAGTTTTTCGTCAACAAGGTATTTCGAAAGCTCTTGGGTTAAGATTGTGTTAACTTCTTCGACCAATGCAGCTTTGCCGTACATCTTTTTGATTAGTCCCAGAGGTACCATGCCAGGTCTGAAACCGGGCATATTGGCCTTTTTGCGGTATTCTTTCAATGCTTTTTCGACCTTCGATTCGTAATCGCTTTTTTCGATGCTTACGCGAATGACTCCGTTGAGGTCGTTGATCTGTTCTCTGGTAATATTCATACAATTAGTAACTTAAGTGTTATTGGGCAAACGATTTTCCCATTTGAATACTTTGTTTATAAACTCAAAACCGCCCGGATATTGACTGATATCCAAACGGTTAGGTTTAGTGCGGGCGAAGGGACTCGAACCCCCACGTCGCGTGACACTAGATCCTAAGTCTAGCGCGTCTACCAATTCCGCCACGCCCGCTTTTAGCGGCGCAAATATAGCGTTATTTTTTTAAAAACCAGAAATTGATGGTGAATTATTAGAAAATGTTGCTTAGTGTTCGAATTTTTCGCGTTTTTTTCTGAGCTCGAAATTTTGCCCGAGATATACTTTTCGCACAAGTTCGTCGGCGGCCAGTTCTTCGGCCGATCCGGCTTTTAGTATTGAACCTTCGAAAAGCAGGTACGACCTATCGGTAATGGCGAGGGTTTCGTGCACATTGTGGTCGGTTATCAAGATGCCTATGTTGCGGTCTTTTAAGTGGTAAACAATGTTTTGGATGTCTTCAACAGCAATGGGGTCAACACCTGCAAATGGTTCGTCGAGTAAAATAAATTTAGGATTAATGGCCAAGGCCCTGGCAATTTCAGTACGTCGTCTTTCGCCACCCGACAGCTGTATCCCTTTGCTTTTACGCACTTTGTTAAGCCCGAATTCTTCGAGCAGCGACTCCATTCGTTGGTGCTGTTCGTGGCGCGACAATTTAGTCATTTCAAGAACCGCTTTAATGTTATCTTCAACGCTCATGTGCCTGAATACCGAAGCTTCTTGGGCAAGGTAGCCAATGCCTTTTTGTGCTCTGCGATAAACAGGTAGGCCTGTTATGTTTTCTTCGTCGAGGAAAATATTGCCTTCGTTGGGTTGAATAAGCCCTACGATCATGTAAAACGATGTGGTTTTTCCTGCTCCGTTGGGACCAAGTAAACCAACTATTTCACCTTGGTTAACCTCAATCGAAACTTCTTTTACTACCGTGCGTTTTCGGTAGCGTTTTACCATATTATCGGCCCTTAGTTTCATTTTTATTATTTATTAAGCAGGCACAATATCGGCCTTTTGTTGTTTACGTTGAATAAAACGTGAAATAAACACGCTTATTTCATACAATATGATTAAAGGAATACAAACCAATATTTGACTGAACACATCGGGTGGGGTAATTATTGCACTCAATATTAGCAATAGAACGTAAGCGTGTTTGCGATATTTGCGCATGAACTGAGGGGTTAGCAGGCCAACCTTGCTCAAAAAATAAACAGCTATGGGCAATTCAAATATAACTCCCGAAGCAAATGTTACCGAGGTAACTGTTCCGATGTACGAATTCAGTTTAATGGTGTTGGCAATTTCGGCA
Source organism: Prolixibacteraceae bacterium (assembly GCA_035380005.1). Lineage (GTDB taxonomy): Bacteria > Bacteroidota > Bacteroidia > Bacteroidales > Prolixibacteraceae > Roseimarinus. The sequence continues at coordinate 12,030 of DAOSWJ010000050.1, forward strand.
CTTACATTGTATGAACTTAGAAAGTGAATGGAAAGGGGTGTAATAAGGTAGTAACCAAATAGTACACCAACAATAAAAAGGAATGATGTGTAAAAAACGGCACCGCGTGCATATTGGGTTTCTGTTTTGTGCAAAGCTGGTTTAATGAATCGCCATATTTCCCAAAAAATATAGGGGCTAGCAACAATAAGCCCTGCAACAACCGATACTTTAATGTGCGAAATGAATTGCCCGGCCATGTCGATATTTACAATATTCAATTGATGGGTGTTAATGGCAATGGCTTCGGAATTAATGTTAAATAATTGGTTGAGCCATTGGCTTGCCTTTAAAAATAATTGGTTGGTCGGAAATTCGGGGCTTTTGGGTGTTAATATTACGCGGTCGAAAATAAATTCGCGGTTAACAAAAGCTGCAATTATAAATATTAATGCACCAAAAACAGCCCTGATAATATGCCACCTAAGCTCCTCGAGATGCTCCATGAACGACATCTCGTCGGCTTCGCGTATTTTACCTTTTTTCTTCCTCATAGCTTAAATTCAACAACCGACAAATATACATTTCTAATTCGAAAAGGGCTAAGTAATTTTAATTTTGAATTACGGTTTTGTTATTCCGTATTAAAAAAGTTGGTTTGAATACGTTAATTTTTGTTGATGTTTTTTTTCAGAAAGTTTTAATTGTTATCTTAGTGTTCCTATCGAAAAATTTAATTGAGGAAATAAGTATCGAAAAAAATGATAAGTTCACAGTATTTAGCTGAAGAGCTCCAGAAACATTTTGGTTTTGACCGTTTTAAAGGAGATCAGGAAGAAGTGATCAGAAGTGTTATGGAAGGAAATGACACTTTTGTATTGATGCCAACTGGCGGTGGCAAGTCGCTTTGTTATCAATTACCGGCTTTATTGCTCGATGGTACGGCCATAATTATATCGCCACTGATTGCTTTAATGAAAAATCAGGTTGACTCGATCCGTAGTTTTGGTACCGACGACGGCATTGCCCATTTTTTGAATTCATCACTTTCGAGAGCAGCAATTCAGGAGGTTAAAGGCGATGTAATGAGCGGCAAAACCAAGTTGCTTTATGTAGCTCCCGAATCGTTAACAAAGCAGGATAATATCGATTTCCTGAAGCAGATCAAAATTTCGTTTTATGCTGTTGACGAAGCTCACTGTATTTCGGAATGGGGGCACGACTTCAGGCCTGAATACCGTCGTATTAAACCAATTGTTGCCGAAATTGGCAAAGCTCCTGTTGTGGCCTTAACGGCAACAGCAACTGCTAAAGTGCAACACGATATCCAAAAAAACCTGGGTATGCTCGATGCCAATGTATTCAAATCGAGCTTTAACAGGCCAAACCTTTATTACGAAATAAGGCCAAAGGTTAAAACTACTGCCGAAATCATCAAATTTATTTCAAATAACAGGGGCAAGTCGGGTATTATATATTGCCTGAGCCGTAAAAAGGTGGAGCAACTGGCCGAAAACCTTCAAATTAACGGAATTACAGCGTTGCCATATCATGCAGGGATGGATGCTGCCACCCGTTCAAAACATCAGGACATGTTTTTGATGGAAGAGGTTGAAGTTATTGTTGCAACAATTGCTTTTGGAATGGGAATCGATAAACCCGATGTGCGTTACGTTATTCACTACGATATACCAAAAAGTCTCGAAGGTTACTATCAGGAAACAGGTCGTGCCGGTCGCGATGGAGGCGAAGGTCAATGCATTACTTTTTACAGTTACAAGGATATTCAAAAACTTGAAAAGTTTATGCAGGGCAAACCCGTAGCTGAACAGGAAATTGGCACGCAATTATTGCTCGATACGGTTTCGTATGCCGAGTCGTCGGTGTGCCGCCGAAAAATTCTTTTGCATTATTTTGGCGAGATATATGAACCCGAAAACTGTAATGCTTGCGATAATTGTCTCAAACCAAAGGAAAAAATCGAAGCTAAAGAAGAAATGGTGATTGCCCTTAATTCAATTTTAACGGTAAACCAAAAATATAAAATGGAGCACATTACCAATATTTTGGTTGGAAACGATAATGCTGCCGTTAAATCGTTTAAGCACGACGAACTCGATATTTTTGGCGAGGGAAAAGACCACGACCCACGTTTTTGGCATGCCATTTTCCGTCAGGCAATGATTGCAGGCCTTATTAATAAGGATATCGAAAATTACGGTTTGTTAAAAATGACTGATAAGGGAAGGGAGTTTTTAGAAAACCCAACCTCATTCATGATGGTG
>DAOSWJ010000051.1:0-14135 GCA_035380005.1 Prolixibacteraceae bacterium
ATCGTTGGTTTGTGTATAAATATCGACAGAGTATTGTTGTGGATTGTTTTTGGAGATTAACTTTTTCCATTTACGTGCCGGAATACTGATTTGCCCTTTTTTGCTTTTCACTTTAAAATTGTAGTTGCCATTCGAAAAAACAGCAATATGTTTGTTCCCCTTATGCTTGATCTCGAAATTGAGTGGTGCAATGTTTAAAGGAACTGTAATATTGGTGTAGTCGGGGAAAATTTCAACTTGGTTGCTTGATGTTTCAAATTTTTTTGGTAAATGAACCAGCGATATAAATGTAAATATTACAACTGCAATAAGTAAAGTAGCTATTATCGTTTCAATTATATATATGCGCTTCTTTGTCATTTTACAGGGTCGATTCATTAAAACTTCGTTTGGTACTAATTGGACTTATAAAAGTGATGTAATACCAAAAGGTGTTTCCGTGTTTTTGTTGAATTTCGGCTTGGGTAACGTTTTTTTCGCGTTTGTGTTGCATAAGCATGCGTGTGAAATCGTTAAAGTTTTTTTGAGTTTCGACACTTATTTTTAGTGTTTTAAAATCAACTTGTAAGTCGCTTTTTATTGTTTTTGCCATAATTAGCGCTTCTTCAATGTGTTTTGGTATGTGGTTATAGTTTTGTGTTTCGAGCAGTGGAGTGTATTGGGCAACCATGGCTAAGTCGTGGCGCAACATGGCATGAAAAAGTAAGTATTCGAGTGCCATATTGTTTTCGGGGTGTTCGGTTAAAATGTAAATCAAATCGTATTCGGGGTGTTGCGTGTTCGAATAGCCGTTGCGTTGCAGGGGCATCGATGCGTATTTCGACAATTTACTGTCGAAAGGCTTTTCACCATCGATGTATGTTTGCATTTGCTCAGTCCAGTCTTTATGGATAATTGATTTTGATAAAATATGGTTGAACTTTTGGGCTACTTTTAAATTATCTAAAATAAGGTTTTCAGTAACAATGCGTTGTAATACATTGGGTGCAAGTTTGTATTTTGTTTGTGCTTCGTAAGCCCAATGTAACGAACCTTTTATAAAACTCATGTCGTGGTACAGGTCGCTGCAAAGCATTAAAACTTTGCTGTTGTAGTAAGGGGTAAGTATAAGGCCGTGCTCGCCATACCATTGTTGAACTGCAAAACCATTTTCGAGCAATTGCCCTTTGTGATAAAGCGCACGGTTAATCTGAAAAAAATCGCGTCTTTGGTCCGATACGACTGTTTTTGCTTTTTCGAGCACTTGGTCCCATTGTTCCTCGGAAGCCAATTGTTGAATTTGTATTTTGTTTTTTTCTGGATTTACAGGTACTAATAAATACGATACAATTAATAATAGTAAAGGTAATAGGTATGCAACAGTAAATTTTAGTGGATTATTTTTTAGCGCAATGTCGGCTTGTTGTTTTTTAGCTCCTTTTGTTATTGTCGAAATTAAACTTAATAAAGGGTTGAAGGCAAACATCAATGCCAGCAGAACAATGGTTTGTATGTTGTTTGTTTCATAAAACAAGCCTTTTGCTGCTTTTTCAATATTAATATATGCCGAAAAATTGGTGTAAAGGAGAAGAATAGCTGTACTGCTAATAATAATTGTGGCAAACAGAACGACGCTCTGTTTTGGTTTTTGTAGTTTTATTTGATTCAGCAATATTATTAATGAAAACGAAAGCAATGCTGTACCACCAAAAAGGTGGAACAATGTAAGGTTTAAAACAACAAAAAGTATGAGACTTGATATTGAATTGATTTTTTTCGAAAGGCCTAAGTGCAAAATCGAAAACCATAACACGGCAATAAGGTTGATGATGTGCTGTAGGTCGGTGTTGTAATCTAAAACAATTAACGATGCTGCTATTATTGGAAATAAAGAAAGCAGCAATGCATAGTTGTTTGGTTTTATTGTTTTAATGAACAGCATTTGTGTATATGTGCCGAACATTAATAACGCTGCAAAAAGTACGCTACCCCAAAATTGAGCAACAAAAAATTGGCCTAAAAACAAAGCGATGAGTTGGCCGGTTCCTCCGGGCATGTTAAGGTGCTGGCCGATAAAAAACCTATCGAAAAAGAAAGCCGGTTGTTGTTGAAAGTAGATTAATAAGGGATCAACTTTTAGCAAAATGAATAGGGCACTTGCAATACCAATAACGATATACAATGCCGGTTTCGTTGCGATGCTTAAGTTGAGTTTCATTAATTTGAAATGTTAATGTGTAAAAACTACGCTAAGATATAATATTATTTTACAAATGATTTAAAAAAAAGTAGATTTTTTTTCTACAAAACCGCATTAGGTCTGTTTTTATTAGGTTTTATAGAATAATTATTCTTAAATGTGTTTAAAATACATAAACAAAAAAAGGCTGTATAAAAAGTGTGATGTTTGAATAATAAAAAAACCGCTTCCAACCATGGTTAGAAGCGGTTTAGTTTTATCTTCAGATTGAATATTATCCAAGATACGTTTTCAATAATTTACTACGCGAAGTGTGTCTCAATCTGCGTATGGCTTTTTCCTTAATCTGACGAACTCTTTCGCGGGTAAGACCAAAACGTTCGCCAATTTCCTCGAGCGTCATTTCCTGGCAGCCAATACCGAAGAACAACCTTACTATGTCGCTTTCGCGTTCGGTAAGTGTTGTAAGAGCGCGGTCGATTTCACGTGCCAACGATTCGTTGATCAAGGCCTTGTCGGCATTGGGCGAATCGGCATTGGGCAGTACATCGAGCAGGCTGTTGTCTTCTCCATCGACAAAAGGAGCATCCACCGAAATGTGGCGGCCCGAAACTTTGAGGGTATCGGCAACCTTGTCGGCAGGTAATTCGAGGCTTTCGGCCAATTCTTCGGGCGAGGGTTTGCGTTCGTGCTCTTGTTCGAATTTCGAGAATGCTTTGTTTATTTTGTTTAACGAACCAACCTGGTTCAACGGTAAGCGTACAATTCTCGATTGTTCGGCCAAAGCCTGAAGAATGGACTGACGGATCCACCATACAGCGTAAGAAATGAACTTGAAGCCACGGGTTTCGTCGAATTTTTCGGCGGCTTTTATCAAACCCAAATTCCCCTCGTTAATGAGGTCGGGTAGGCTAAGGCCTTGGTTCTGATACTGTTTTGCCACCGATACGACAAATCGGAGGTTGGCCCTGGTCAGCTTTTCTAAAGCGGCATGATCGCCCTTTTTGATTCGCTGTGCCAATTCTACCTCTTCTTCAACCGTAATCAGTTCTTCCTTACCAATTTCTTGCAAGTACTTGTCGAGCGAAGCACTTTCGCGGTTGGTAATTGATTTTGTAATCTTAAGCTGTCTCATGTATTTTTATTCGAAAAAACGCGCAAATATATAACTTTCGCTTCACTTATTCAAAAAAATGGATGCGTGAATAATATTATGACTCAATTTGTTAATTCAAGCCAAAAACGTAATAGCCTTCTTCCCCTTTTTTGTTTTTGCCCTCAATCAATACCCCTCCTTTCGATTGTTTAAGTATTTCGTTCATTTCCTGAACGTTGTTAACAGGGCGTTTGTTAACATGAGTAATGATGAAGCCTTCTTTTATTCCTGCATCTTTTAGTTTCCCATCGTAAAGTTTAGTAACAACCAATCCGCTGCGGATGTTCAAATTTGCTTTGGTATTTTCATTCACAATTTCGAGTTCGGCACCTAATACGGTCATGCTGTTTTTTACAACGTCGGTTGTGCCCCTTGTGTTACGCAAAATGGTTTCAAATTCATTTTCTTTATTATCGCGCAAAACTTTAACTGTCACTTTCTGTCCGGGGCGATATTTGCTAATTTGTTCCTGTAGTTCCGAACTAGTATTTACTTTAGAGTTGTTGATTGCAACAATTACATCACCTTCTTTAATTCCGGCTTCATTAGCAGCACCGTCGGGTTCAACGCTTGCAACATAAACACCTTGCACTTTTTCTAATTTTAATTCGTTGGCCAACTCGGCATTTACGGTTTGGATACGAACACCCAACAAGGCGCGTTGTACTTCGCCATATTCTTTTAAATCTTCAACTACTTTGTGAACTATACTAACAGGTACCGCAAATGAATATCCCGAATATGAGCCTGTTCGGGAGGCGATGGCAGTGTTGATCCCTACCAGTTCACCACGTGTATTTACCAAGGCTCCGCCACTGTTGCCAGGGTTAACAGCAGCATCGGTTTGAATGAACGATTCGATTGACATTTCGGCGCCAATTATACCAATTCCACGTGCTTTTGCACTTACAATACCTGCTGTTACGGTCGATGTTAAGTTAAATGGGTTGCCAACAGCCAATACCCATTCGCCCAGCTTGAGCTCATCGGAATTGCCCCAAGGGATCGATGGTAGTCCTTTGCCGTCAACTTTTAACAACGCAATATCGGTCGATGGATCGGTGCCTACCAAATGTGCTTCGAACTCGCGCTTGTCGTTTAAAATAACCTTAATGGTTTGCGAATTTTCAATTACATGATTGTTGGTTACAATATAACCATCGGTCGAAATAATTACACCCGAACCCGAGGCTTGTTGCATACGTGGTTGTTGCTGGTTGTAAGGATCGCCAAAAAAGAAATCGAAAAATGGGTTGCCACTGCTGTATGTTTGTTGCTGGTATTCGGTTTGGATATGTACAACACCGGCAACAGTTTGTTCGGCAGCAACTGTCAGATCAACTCCTTGTGGCGCCGATGGTAAGGTGGCATACTGAACGGCACGAGGCTCGGTTACAGTTACGATTTTTGGCTTTTCGAAGTAGTTTGTATAAACGTATAATGCTATAAAACCACCTACAACAGCTAATATTACTGAAAAAAGAACATTTTGAAATTTTCTCATGGCAAATATTTTTAAAAGTTTGTAATCTGTTTTATTTGTCTCAGCTTTAACGCAAAAATAATTCCCTTGGTTTATAAATGTCGTTTTGTCATACTATGTTTAACATATTTTAACCGGGTTTGATTTTTTTTGTTAACTTTTGCAAATAATTTTGACCTAAAAAAAAGAATATGCAATATCAGTTTTATAAATACCAGGGAGCTGGTAACGACTTTATTGTTATCGATAACCGCGAAGGATCTTTCAATTTGAAAGATTATAAATTAATAGAGTATTTATGCCACAGGCGCTTCGGAATTGGAGCTGATGGCTTAATGACCATTGAACAGTGTGATGGCTACGATTTCAAAATGACATACTTTAACTCCGATGGCTACGAGGCAAGTATGTGTGGAAATGGAGGAAGGTGCATTGTTGCTTTTGCTTTTCATTTGGGAATAATTGAAGACAAAGCTCGTTTTATGGCTGCCGATGGCGAGCACAAAGCGGTTTTGTACCCCGATGGTGATGTCGATCTGCAAATGATTGATGTTTCAGCAGTAACAAAACATGTCGATGGCTATTTCTTAAATACCGGTGTTCCGCATTTGGTTCATTTTGTCGACGATTTAAAAACGATAGATGTTGCCATTGAGGGGCGGCAATTGCGCTACGATGCACGTTTTCAGCCAGCCGGCACCAATGTTAATTTTGTGAAACATACTGGTTCACAATTAACTGTTTATACTTACGAGCGTGGTGTTGAGGGCGAAACGCTGGCCTGTGGTACCGGTATAACTGCATCGGCTTTAAGCGCTGCGCTCGTCGATGGTAAAACCGAAGGTGAATACAATGTTACAGCAAAAGGCGGAAACCTTTCCGTTAGGTTTAAAAAACAAAACGATGGTTTTACCAATATATGGTTGAAAGGACCGGCCAAGCTTGTTTTTATTGGAACTATCGATACCGATGGTTTTAAGCCAATTGTGTAGCTTTTATTTCATTTCGCGCTTAAAATTGAAAATATTTGACGGTTGAATGCCTTCCGAAACATAGAATTTGTTGACGATGGTATCGACCGTTTTTTTATTGGGTTCTACAAAACTGAGGTCGATAAAATAGTTGTAAAAGCCATAGCGGTCGAGCTTGTTTTTGAAGCGGCTTAACGATACCGCTTGTTCAGGCAGTACAATTGTAATACCGTCGCGAATTAGTTTTCTGAAAGCAGTGCCATTTTGATCGGAGAAAGGAGAATCTTTTTTTGCTTCAATAGGCATGCGAGAGAAAAATAAAGGCGGGTAAAAGTAAATTGGTACCCAGCCGCTACGGAAAGTGCTTTTCGAAAGGTTGACAATGTCGTTTTCATAGGGGAAAATAAAATTTTCGGCACCCTGTTCTTTAATTAGTTTACAGGCAGCATCGTTAAAGGTATAAACATTTTCGTTGGTAATAAAGCTTGCCTTAGCAGGTAGCAATTCTTTTTGTGAAAGATGGCTGACTGAGAACTTGTTAAACCCGCTGTTGAGCATTTTTTGGCACATTTGCCTGTAGAATGATGCCGAACTTTCGGGGATAAATTTTGGCAGTTCGAACCATATTTGAGCTTTGTTTTTTTGAAGAGTATTTTGTTTTAAATCAATTTCTTTTAAAGCTTTTTTACTTAAGTTGATAATTATGCCTTTGAATTTACCTCGATCGATGTTTTCGAGCCACTTAAGTTGGTCGATGCGAACAAATAAGGTGGTTTTGCCTGTAGCTTTGTTGCGGTTTGTTGCAATTGCAGCAAGGCTTTTAAGCTTGTTTTCGGGCAGGCGTTCGTTAATTTTTATGCCTTGGGTATCTATTTTTGAAGGGAATTTTAAATCGCGACCAATAAGGTAAACTTCGTCGTTTGTTTGTATTTTCAAACCTTTTGCCTGTAAATTGTATCCATTTTTGGTTTTAACTAAGCTTTCGATTTTAAAGTCGGATTGAAAATCGGTTTTGGCATTTCGGAACCGAATACGGTAAGCCTTTTTGAGCAAGGTATTTGTATTTATTTCAATATTGTCGCTGCTTGCTTCTGTAACTTTACCTATGTAAAAACCAGTTCCGGCCGATTGGGTTATGGCATTTGAAATATTTCTACCCAAAAAGTAGTCGGTTTTTTCGCGCCCAAAATCGAGAAGAGGTTCAGTGTTGGTTGCTTTGCCGTTCAGTAGCTGGTCTATTGTTTTTCGGTAACGGCTGGTAGCCTGATATACATATTCGGCATTTTTTAAACGGCCTTCAATTTTTAGCGAGTCGATTTTGATTTTTGAGATAAAAGGTAAATGGTCAATTAATTGGTTGTCCTTAAGGCTGAATAGGTATTTTTTATTCTTTTTGTTGCCATAGAGTCTTCTGCAAGGTTGTGTGCACATGCCCCTATTGGCACTTGCCCCACCCAAATAACTGCTAAAAAGGCACATGCCCGAAAATGAATAGCAAAGTGCTCCGTGTACAAACATTTCGAGTTGGGTTTGTTTTTTACGAGCAATTGTTTCGAGTTCGCTTTTTGTAAGCTCGCGTGCCAATACAACACGCTCGAAGCCCATTTTTGCCGAAAAATTAACACCTGCCGAGTTGTGGTTGGCCATTTGTGTGCTGGCGTGCAATTTTAGTTGCGGATAGATTTTGCGTGCAAGAAAATAAACGCCCCAATCTTGAACAATAAGGGCATCGGGTTTTATTTGCGAAAGAACAAAAAGTGTGTTTAGCAGGCGTATTATTTCTGAATTTCGGATTACAGTGTTGAGGGTGACATAAACTTTAATGCTTTTTTTACGGGCTGTTTTAACTAATGCTGCCAATTGCCATGGCGTGAAGTTGTTTGCTCGTTTGCGGGCATTAAAATCGTTTAGGCCAAGATAAATCGCATTGGCACCTCCATCGATAGCTGCAAAAAATGTTTCGATACTTCCAACAGGAACTAATAATTCGGGTTTAAAATTGCTCTGGTTAATATTCATTAAGGGCAAAAGTAATCTAAATGCAAAACATTAAACGAAGAATGGGGCAATTTTAGAAACAATAAAGGCAATAATCCATGCCAAGGAGGTAGCATAAGTAATGTTGAATAAAGCCCATTTCCATTTCCCTGTTTCTTTTCTAATTGCAGCTATAACAGCTATACATGGTACATAAATTAGCACAAAAACTAAAAAGGCAAGCGAAGTTGGTTTTGTATAAATCTTTTGACCGCTAAGCTTACCATTGTTATAGGTTTGTTGCTGAATAGCTTCGCGTAACGATTGGTCGTCGTCGCCCGAATAGAGTACCCCCAATGTGCTAACTACAATTTCTTTGGCAATAATGCCCGATAGTAGGCTTACTCCAATCTTCCAGTCGAAACCGATAGGCCTTATTACCGGTTCGATAAAACGACCGAGCCTGCCCAAGTAGGAGTTATGTTGCTGTTCCTCGACCAGATGATGGTTTGTCTGCCATTTAAGGGTTTTGAGGCTATCTATTAAAGTTTGGTTATTGGCTATGCTTTCGTTTTCGATTTGTTTTTCAATTTTAACAAGCTGTTTATTGTGTTGATCGATTGTTTCGTTGGTACGTGGAAAATAGCTCAAAAACCAAACAATTATTGATGCCCAGAGAATAATTCCCCCCATTTTTTTTAAGTATTCTTTGGCTTTCGTCCACATGTGCCTAATGGTTGATTTCAATGTAGGAATACGGTATGGCGGCAGCTCCATTACAAAGGGGGCTTCTTTTGCCTTGAACATTGTTTTCTTTAAAAATATGGCAGTTATAATTGATACAACAATACCCGAAAGATAGAGCCCGAATATAACAGTTCCTGCTGTTTCGGGGAAAATTGCACCGGCAATTAGTATGTAAACAGGTAAACGGGCACTACACGACATAAAGGGGATAATGAGTATGGTTAGCAACCTGTCGCTTCGGTTTTCGAGGGTTCGGGTTGCCATTATGGCAGGTACGTTGCAGCCAAAGCCCATTATTAATGGAATAAACGATTTGCCATGAAGGCCAATTAAATGCATCAGTTTATCCATGATGAAAGCCACGCGCGACATGTAGCCGGTATCTTCCATCAGTGAAATAAAAAAGAAAAGAATGACAATATTGGGCAAGAAAACCAAAACTCCACCTACACCTCCAAATATGCCATCAACAATTAGGTCGTGAACAGGTCCGGCGGGCATCAGGTTTCCTACTATTCCTGCCAACCAAACAACTCCCATATCGATCCAATCGGCGGGGAATTGCCCCAGCTTAAATGTAGCTTGAAACATTACCCACAAGGTTAAAAGAAAAAATGGGAAGCCGGTATATTTTCCTGTTAGAATACGGTCGATTTTTTCGGTTACATTGCGTTCTTTTTTTTGGGTTGAGCGTTTTAATGTTTCGTGTAAGGCGCCGCGAATAAAACCATAACGGGCATCGGTGATAAGCGTTTGTGCTTGTTGGTTTAACAGTTTTTCTAAATGTAAGCGTTCCTTTTCGGCAACCAATAATACTTCATTGCGATTGTCTAAGTAGCCAATGTTTTCTTTTGTATGTTCATCGTTTTCGAGCAAACGCAAAGCAAAATATCGCGACGAGAATTCTCTTATGTAATTTTGAGCCTTCCAAATTGCTTTTTGAACATTGTTAATCGATTGTTCAAGTTCAACACCATAATTGATGTGTATGTGCCGCTGGTGCGGGTCGGTGTTTTCAACAACTTCGATAGCTTTTTTAAGTAATTGTTCCGAACCTTTCTTTTTGGTGCCAATGGTCCAAACAGTAGGTATGCCTGTTATTTTTGAAAACTGTTGTGTGTCAAGCTTGTCTCCTTGTTTTTCGAGTTCGTCTTGCATGTTGAGTGCCAAAATAACCGGCACGTCCATGTCGATTAGCTGAGTGGTAAGGTAAAGGTTGCGTTCGAGGTTGGTCGAGTCAACAACATTAATAACCACATCGGGGTGTTCTTTTAAAAGGTGGTCGCGAACAAAAAGTTCATCGGGCGAGTTGGGCGAAAGCGAATAGGTACCTGGGAGGTCGGTTAAATGAATAAGGTAGTTGTTGTAACTTATTTTGGCTTTTTTTGCATCAACGGTAACGCCCGAATAGTTACCAACGTGTTCGTGTTTACCTGTTAGACAATTAAAAATTGATGTTTTTCCGGAGTTAGGGTTGCCAACAAATGCGATATTAATTTCGGATTGCTGATGATTGCTTTTCTTTTCATTTTTGTTGAAGATTAATGTTCCGTTGAAGCTGTTTTCAAAATCGGTAGCTTCTTGCTGTGTCATTACTTCAATTAACGCGGCTTCGCTTCGGCGCAACGAAATGTTGTAACCCATAATGCGGTATTCAATAGGGTCGCGAAATGGAGCGTTTTTCATTACAAAAACCTCGCGGCCTTTAATGAAACCCATTTCCGAAATCCTTTGGCGAAAGCTGCTACGTCCGTGTACAGCTTTAACAACTACCATTTTGCCGGTTTCTATGTCGCGTAATGTTAACAATTTATTCGATTTTGAGGCGCCCAAAAATAGTAAACAAATCCATATGGTTAATGTTTATCGAGACTTTTTATAAATAAGAAGGGCGAAAATCATAATATGTTGGTAGTGTTTTGGTCAATGTTTGATTTATTGTTTGGTATATCGGAGGCATCGAAAACTGCCGATGAACCGGCACCGCAGCTAATTATGGTTTTAACGGCCGAATCAACGGCGATATTGCTGCGCTTTAATCTTTCTTTAGGTATATGGTAAATGTTGCCTGAAGTAGGGTTGGGGCCTGTTGGTACAAAAACCGTAATGTAGTTGTTTTGTTCTTGATAGTCGGTAATAAAACCTGTCATCAGAACACCTGTGCCAAATATATCGACTAAAACAACTTCGGAAAAGAATGAACGGTTGCCACCAAAAAATTGTTGCACAATTTCGCGAGCTGTTTTATATCCAGGTATTTTCATAAAATAGGTCTCTTCGAAATGGTTGAGCAATAGGTTTCCGAAGCGGGTTTTTATGAATAATCCGAAAAAGAAAAAAGCAGTAACTATAGCAACTACCGATATAACATATACAATTATGGTTGATATGCGCGAATCGGTTTCGAAAAGGTTGACCAAGGGTTCAAGATAGCGCTCAATTAATAGGATAATCCATCTGAATATAATTATAATCAGTCCTAAAGGAAGTATGGCGGCCAAGCCACCAATAAGGGTTGTGCGCAAAAAATTCTTAAGTTTGCTTGCTGCTGTCATGGCTTAATTTGAATTATTAATTGGTAAAAGTATATCGTTTACAGGTAAAAAAAGGTAATTGGCCTTTTTGTTTGTTGTTCGTAGCTTTTTTTTTAATCTTTTTGTGTTGCAAACTTAATTAAAAAAGAAATGGAAATAAATGCTTACATCGATAGCTGCGCTAAAATTTGGAACGAACTAAAAACTGATTTTCCTTTCGAAGAAGGAAAGTTTACTGATCAGGAAAAGAAGCTGAATCAAAATAAAATGCAAAGCTTTTCGAATATGCAACGCAATATGGCTGCTATAAAAACAATGGATGCACCAGCACGCAAAAAATTGAGCGATCAGTTGAATGCAAATTTTGCGGCTTTATTGAAAAATGTGTTCAAATTTAACCGAAACGAACTGTCGGTACTTTCGTCGATGCAAATAATGGATGTATCGAAAAAGTTTTTTAAGATGGCTCGCGATTTTGACCCGTCAATTGCTGTTCAAGATATTTTTCAGGCAAGCCGTAACCTATGGATTGTTAATAGTTTGCAAGTGCTTATGGGGCTTAAGCCCGATGTAAGCGAATCGGTTTTTGCATACAGCATGCTTTATCCGTATAGCGATAATTATCTCGACGATAAAACCGTAAGTAAATCTGAAAAAATTTCGTTTAGCAAGCGTTTCAGGCAAAGGTTGCTTGGTTTCAAAACTGAATATATCAATAAGAACGAAAAGGCTATTTTCGATTTGGTAGGCATGATTGAAAACGAATGGGATAGAGAGCGATATCCGAAAGTTTACGAAAGTTTGCTTGCCATTCACGATGCGCAAACCCGAAGCATTTTGTTAATGGATGCCCAAGGTTTGAGCGAAACCGATTTGCTATCGATTTGTATTGAAAAAGGAGGAACATCGGTTTTGGCCGACGGATACCTGATTAAGGGTGATTTAACCCCGGATCAAGAACACTTTTGTTTTGGTTTTGGAACATTTCTTCAGTTTGTTGATGATTTACAGGATGTGCGCGAAGATATGGAAGGCTCACTCACCACGTTCTTCACCCGTTCGGCACTAAAGGGGAGCCTCGAAATTGATTTTAACCGTACTATCCATTTTACTAACAGGGTGCTCGATGAGTTGAGTTGTTTTTCGGCAAATAATACCGAAAGCATGAAACAAATGATGTTTAAAAGTACAAGCTATTTGCTGGTTGAAGCAGTTGCATTAAACCACGACAAATACATTGGTGCGTATTTGAATAAAATGGAAGCTTATTCTCCTTTTGGCTTTGAGTTTATTCGTTTACGGCGTTCCAAAATGGAATCGAACCGGATTTCGTTTATGCGTAATATTGAATCGATGTTTAAAAAAGAATTTGAACCAAGTTTGATGGCTGTATAATTTCCCGAATATTATTCTTGCATTAATTGAGCTTGTTCACTTTCTTGCGTTTTATCTTCTTTTTTGTTATTTGTTTTGAGGCTTTTTCTGTTGAATAAATCGGGTTTCACTGACAGAATGATTACCAAAACTGAACAGATAACAATACTGAATAGTACTATCGAATAGCCAAGGTCGAGTATTATTTCGCCGTTACTTAGTCCACGTTGCAATGGTAGCGATGCCAATACTGCAGGTACCAATCCTTTGGGCGACATTACCGACATGATGGCCTTTTCGGGTTTTGGAACACTTTTACCTACAAAGAGTGAAACCGATGGAATTCGGAGTAAAATGATTAATACTACAAGCAATAAACCTACTGCATATACGCCCAACGAACCAAATTGAAGCGAAATACCAACATATACAAAAAAATAGGTTTGCATTATAAATACAATTTCCGAGAAAAAATCTTTTTCGTTTGAATTGAACCCCGAAACGTCGTATTTCAGTACTTTTCGAATTGCTTTACCATTATTGAGTACTTCAACATTGCCCAAAATTATGCCAAAGCTGAGGACTGCAATTCCTCCGTTGAGCCCCAGTAGTTCAACAATGCCATATACAATGAATACAAATGCCAATGTTGTGAACATCGAATTTTTTACACTTCGGATGAGCCTTATTAGCAATGACCATACAATGCCACTTGCAATACCCATTAACAGTGCGAATAAAAAGGCTTTCCACATTTTGGAAAAGACTTTGCCGGTTGAAACTTCTCCAATTGCAATCCCATCGAGCAATGCAAGCCCCACAACTAAACAAAGCACATCGCTTAAAGCCGACTCAAGAATTAGAACAGAAGTTGATTTTTCACCCATTTTTAGTTGTCGTACCATAGGGATCACTACAGCCGATGATGTTCCGCCTACAATTGCACCAATAAACAAGGCGCTTAAAATATCGAGTTTCAGAAGTAAAATGGCTATTCCGCTTGTTAGCCCCAGCGTTACAACAAAGTTTATTATTGTAAGTAATGTAGCCGATCCTATTGCTGTTTTTAATTCTTTGAATTTTAGGCTTGAACCGCTTTCAAAAAGTATCACAATTAATGTAATTGTGGTAAATACATTTCCAAGTTCGCCAAAAAAATCTTTTGAGATAAACCCGCTTATGGGGCCAACTATAATTCCAATAAGAAGCAATAGCAATACATTGGGGATTTTTGTTTTATTGAAAAGCTCGTTGAAAGCATGCGACGAAAATATCAGAAGCCCCAGTGCAATAATTGTAATGTAAAGGTTCATGTTGTTTAGGTTTTTTAGTATAAACAAATATACTAAGGTTCTTCGAAATTGATATGAAAAATGAAAAAATAGATGTTTGAAAAAAAATGTGCGATTAAAATCCCTATCTTTCAGAGGGTAACAAATTTTAAATAAAAAAAAGGTAAAAAATGAACTTGAAAAGTTTGGAGCGTAAAAAAATACTTGTATTTTTGCACCGCCTTTGAAACAAAAGGCACATACAACGAAAGTCAACAAGGCAAAGGATTGTATGAAAACGTTCAGAAAATATTGACTCAGTAGCTCAGCTGGTAGAGCATTCCGCTTTGCGGAAGTGGTCCTGGTTGACAAAAGCTACACAAGGTCTAGAAAATATTGACTCAGTAGCTCAGCTGGTAGAGCATTCCGCTTTGCGGAAGTGG
>DAOSWJ010000052.1:0-14048 GCA_035380005.1 Prolixibacteraceae bacterium
AAGTGAACTGGTTTAATATGCATCGTAAACTAACAAGCTTTGTTTTCTGCTTAACGGTAGTTTTGAACATGGTGTTTGCCCAAACAGGTGAACCCTTGTACATTACAGGTAAAGTTAGGGTAGAACAAGGTTTGGTTGATGGCACTACGATAGATATTTTCCGAAATGGAGGATTGTTGCATCGGGTTACCATTAATCGGACCGGTAGTTTTCGTGTGCCACTCGATTTAGGTCAGGTTTATCGATTTACTTTCTCCAAAGATGGTTTTTATTCCAAAACTGTTGAAATTGATACCCGTGTACCGGCCGATATTTGTGATAAAGATTGTAGTTTTCCGCCTTATCAGGTTGCTGTTATGCTTTATAAAAAAGTGCCGGGGGTTGATGAGTTAAAGGCCGATGTTCCTCGTATTTCGTACAATCCAACAGTTGATAATTTCGATGCTGAAGCTTTGCGCGATGCTTCGTCGATTGCTGATGAGACGACCAGATTGTTGAATGAAGTTAAGCAACAAAGCGAAAAGTACGAAAGGGAATCGGCTCAACTTAAACTTAAAAAATTTAACGATGCCATAGCAGAAGCAGATCGATTAAAATCGCAGCAACGCTTCGAGCAAGCAATGCTACGATATCGCGATGCGTTGATGATTTTTCCCGACAAGAGTTACCCTCGAGAACAGGTAAATGCAATGTACGATCTTTTGGTGGCTGCTCAGTTGCTTGAAACGATTGGTGCAGCCAACAACGATAATTTTCCAAAATATGTGGCCTATGGCGATAAAATGTTTGCCGAAAAAGAGTTTACCGTTGCAAAAGTTACCTGGCAAAAAGCTTTGCTTTTAAGACCTGATGATCAGCAACTGCAACAAAAGTTTAAAAAAGCATCCGACGAAACTGAAAAATTGCAACAACTGGCAATTACCGAAGTTAACCATCATAAACGTGTTTACAATGTACGCACTCAAAGATATAATGATCTGGTTAAACAGGCCGAACAAAAATTCAAAGAAGAACTTTTAGCCGATGCACTCGATTTATTCTCACAAGCTGCATCTCAAATCGATGAACGTAGCTATGCTGTTTTAATGGTGAATAAAATTAAAGAGCTGATGAGCAATGATGAGTTGGCGCAACGCTTGGCAAAAGAGCGTGAAGAGGCTGATAAAAAACGCCTGCTCGAAGCGCGTAACAAAGCATACGACGATGCTATTGCCGAAGCCGACCGCATGTTTGGTGAGCGACTTTATCACGATGCAATTGAATACTACGAGCTTGCTTTGACCATAAAAAGCTACGAATTATACCCGCAAAACCAAATTAGGGCTATTCGTAATATACTGGCTAAAATGCAATTGGTTGGCGAAGAATACAACCGTTTGATTCGTGAAGCCGATGCAATGTTTAATGATCAAAGTTACGACGAAGCAAGATCAAAGTATCAACTTGCGCATAGCATGATTGCCAACGAACGTTATGCTTTACTTAAAATTGAAGAAATTGACCGCATTTTACGCAAAACCGACATTGATATTGAGCTTGAAGAGAAATACAATGCATTAATAGAAAAAGCAGACAAGTTGTATGTCGAAAAGAAGTTTCCCGATGCAATAGGTTTGTATCAGGATGCATTGTTATTAAAACCAGGTGAAAAGTACCCCGAGGAGCAGATCAGAAAAATAAGGGATAATTTGTCGCGGGAAAGCGATGCGCAAAAACGCCTTGTCCAACAGCAAAACGATTACGATCGTACCATTGGATTAGCCGATGATGCTTTTAGCCGTCAGTCGTATAGCTCGGCACGTTCACTTTACCAAGAGGCTTTGCGTATCCTTCCCGGACAGGTTTATCCTAGAACCAAAATCGATGAAATTGACCGCATTCTCAAAGAACAGGAAGAGGCTCGAAAAAATCAATCGGTACTCGAAAGGATTGATTTCTCGAACTTACAAACAATCAGCACCGAAGAACGTGAAGCTGCTTACCAGGAGGCAATGGCACTTGGCAACCAGTTTATGGGTACAAAGGAGTGGGGGCTTGCCCGTTTTTATTTCAGGCGAGCATTGGCTCTAAAACCTTCCGATAATGCTGCTACTGATAAGCTTAACGAAGTTGAAACAATTATTAGGGGCGATAATGCAAACGAAGCCAAATACAATGAAATGGTACAGCGTGCCGATGAAGCTTTCAAAACCGGTGATTTCAACGTTGCCCGTTTTTATTATACCAAAGCTGTTGAAGCAAATCCTTCCGATGAATATGCTAACGAACGATTGAAGGTTAGTACACAAATGGTTGAGTCAACAGCTGCACGTAAAATAAACCGCGAATACGATGCTGCAATGAACAAAGCAAACGAAGCCCGTGTTGCACGAAATTACTCAGTTGCCCGCTTTTTTTACCGTAAAGCATTAAGTCATAAACCTAACGATGAAGAGGCCAAGCTTAAACTTTACGAAGTTGAAGAATTAATCAGGCAACAATAAGAAAATTTGATTTTTTTCATTTTAGCACTTAAATGATAGTTTGAACCAAAATAAAAACCATAGCTTTAATGTTAGCAATTCTCTCGCCTGCAAAGGATATGCAAATCGAAAATGTAAGTTCAAAAGAAATTAGCTTCACACATCCAATTTTTTACAATAAGGCAGCAAAGTTGATCGGGGAACTAAAGAAGATGTCTCCGGCCAATTTGCAAACAATGATGAAAGTAAGTGAGAAATTGGCTCTGCTTAATTTCAATCGGTTTCAGAATTGGGATATATCTTCTCATGTGTCAAACGGAACAATTGCCATACATGCCTTTACAGGCGAAGCATATCGTGGGTTAGACGCCCATAGTTTTAACGTAGAAGATTTGCAATTTGCTCAAAAAACAATGCTTATTTTGTCGGGCCTCTATGGTATGTTGCGCCCCTTGGATATTATTCAGGCTTACCGGCTTGAAATGGGTACAAAGCATTCTTTTTTGGGTGCAAAAAATTTGTACGAATATTGGCGCGATACGCTCACTGATGCTGTAGACCAGGCTGTTCAACAAGCCCCGGGCGATAAGTATTTGCTAAATGTTGCTTCAACCGAATATTTTTCAGTGCTAAAACCGAAGAAGATGCAATCGAAGATTATTGATGTAGCATTTTATGAAGAAAATAACGGAAAGCCAAAAATTGTTACAGTTTATGCAAAAAAGGCAAGGGGGTTGTTTGTTCGTTTTTTGATACTGAACCGAATTGAGAAATTCGATGAATTAAAAGCATTCAACAGCGAAGGTTATTACTTCGATGCACGCCGTTCAAGCGAAAATCAGTTGTTTTTTGTGAGGTAATTTAAAGGTATTTCCAAATAATACGGAGGTTGCGCTCGTGCATTTCTGCTATTTTTGAACTACTTCCAATAACATTCCTGTTTTTTTTGAAAAAATTGTCGAACGATTCGTATTCCAAAAGTTTTTCGAAGCTAGTACCGGCTTTTTTTGCTGCTTTAACCTCGTTGCTTACCAATTGGCAATATTCATTAATAAATTCAAGGTTTTCGCGGTTAAAAGTTTTCTTCCCGTGAGTTGTTAAAATTGTAAAATCGCCCGCATAATGTTTCAAAAATGAACTCATGGTGTCAATCCATTTTTCAATTTCGTTAACACGGTTCAAATAGAAGCTTGGCATAGCATCAACTTGCTGGGCACCAAGGTGAAAAAGGTTTCCTGTGCACAATACTTTATCTTGTTCAATGTATGCCATAATATCGGCATTGCCGTGGCCTTTTCCCATGTACATCATTTTAATGGTTTTGTTGCCATGGTTTATGGTCAATGTATCGTCGAAAGTTAAATCGGGGTAACGAACCTTGTAGTTGTTCAATAGGTCATCTTCATAAAAACGATACAGATCAATCGATTCGTTAATAGAGTCCGAGAGGGCATTTTCGGTTCTCATGGTATCGAGTACGTTGTTGTTGTAATATATTTTTTTACGCAGGAAATCGATGGTTTGACCAAGGAAAATGTCGTCGTAGTTTTTTATCTCGTCAATACTTAGGCTATGGGCAACTATGCTTTGTTGATCGAAAACACTGTTGCCGCCTGTGTGGCACGAGTGCCCATGTGTATTGATAATGTAAACAAAGGTTGAATCGTTAAACTGGTCAATAATTTCACTTTTAATCAAGCGGGCATTGGCCGGCGAATTTTGAGTGTCGATTAAAATTATGCCTTTGCCTGTATTTATGGCTACCGAATTGATTATATCGTTGGGCCAACCAAGTGTTTGCAATTGTTTGCGGTCGGGCGATATGCTAATTACATCAGACGTAATATGCTTAACATTAGTATTGCGAGCAGGTGCAATATTTAATGTGAAAACAAAAAGCAGTGCTATGAAAAACGATCGCATCATTATATAATTTCTCCCTCTTAATAAATGTCAGGCAGTAAAACTATAAAAAATATCACTTGAACCGATACTTATTAAAAAAATTTGACGAATGAAACATCGGTTTTGATTAATGCTTGCCAATTTGAGACAGGTCGCGCCCCGACGGTGCTTGGTAAACACTCAGGTCGAATTCAGGAATAACTGCTAAAATATGATCGAAAATATCGGCTTGTACAGCTTCGTAATGTGCCCAGCGTTTGTCGGTGCAAAACACATATATTTCAATAGGAATGCCTTTATCGGTAGGTTGGAGGTGCCGCACCAAAAAAGTCATTTCTTGGTTGATCATTTTGTGGTTACGCAAGTAAGCTTCCAAATATTTTCTGAAAATTCCAAGGTTGGTTTGTCGGCGTCCGTTAAAATGTTGATCGGGTGGTACATTTAATTGGGCATTAAAATCGTCAATTTCTTTTTGTTTATTTTCGACATATTCGCGAATAAGTACAAATTTTCTGAATTTTTCGAGCATTTCTTGTGAGCAAAACCTCACACTGGCCATATCGATATTGATTGAGCGTTTTATACGCCTGCCCCCCGATTGTTCCATGCCTTTCCAGTTGACAAACGATTCGCTTACCAACGAGTATGTTGGTATGTTCGATATTGTTTTATCCCAGTTTTCAACTTTTACAGTGGTTAGGTTGATTTCAATTACTGTTCCATCTGCTCCTTTCGATGGCATTTCAATCCAGTCGCCAAGTTTTACCATGTTGTTCATACTCATTTGAATACTTGCAACAAAGCCTAGAATTGAATCTTTGAAAACCAACATCAAAACGGCAGCAATTGCACCTAAACCGGTTAGTAGTTTTATGAGTTCTTTGTCGAAAACAACTGCGATAAAAATAAGTAGCCCAATAAAATAGATGAAAATTTTAATGAGTTGGATGAACCCGGCAATTGGCCTTTCTTTTGCAAACGAAAATGTTTTGTGGTAGTACAGGTTAAATGAGCTTAAAAAAGCATTTACAGTAAAAATACTCGTAAAAAGAAAATACAACTCACTTATTTTGAGAATAAAAGTGTCAACAGAGGGAAAGAAAGGTTCAGCAAAACCGGCCGACATATACAGAATGGTTGCAGGAACATAATGCGAGATTCCACTAAAAAATTTAAATTTGAGCAGAATGTCGTCCCATTCGGTTTTGGTTCGCGAACTAATGCTATGGGCCAAATGGTACAATATTTTCTTCGAAATCAGAAATAAAATTAACGAAAATACTACTATTAAAATGCCTGTGCTGCTTGTTGATATAATTGCACACCATTTTTCTGAAACGTGAATTAATTGTAGCCAGTGGTTAATTAATAAATTGAGTTCTTTCAGCATGATTGATTCATTTTTTGTACATTCAACACAAAAATGACATTTATTGTCGAAACATCGAAATAATGACATGGTTTTTGTTGATTTTTGTTGAATTTTTGAAATTTATTAAATGAGGTTGTTATTTTTTGCATTGCTTTTATTTTCGCTCGCCACACATGCTCAAAATTCATTATTCGAAAAATATTTTGAGCCACAAGGTGCTGTACGTTACGACTATAATTTTGTTGGTAACAGCCAATCCATTATAGTTTCACATCAGCAAAGTAAATTTCTGCCATACTGGGGAGGCAACCCAAATTTTTTGATTGATACGTTGAATTATGGAAATTTCAGGTACCTGCTTAACGACATCCAAAGTGGCGAACTGATTTTTAGCAAAGGCTTTAGTTCATTGTTTGGAGAGTGGGTCGAAACCGACGAAGCCCTTGTTAAATCACGATCATACGCGTATTCGCTATATTTTCCAAAGCCCAAAATAAATTTGATGTTGAGCATTCAGCAACGTTCAAATAAAAACGAATGGCAAACAATTTTTACTGATACTTTTTTTATCGATAATATTTTTATTAAAGAAGAAGTTTCGGCTTTGTGGGATATTGATACGCTGATTTACAATGGGGCATCGAGCGAAAAAGTCGATTTGGCTATTTTGGCCGAAGGCTATATCGATAGCGAACTTGATAAATTTACTAATGATGCTCAGCGTTTGGTTGATTCGTTGTTCAGTGCAGCCCCTTTTTCGGATTATATGAACAGTTTCAATGTATATTTAGTAAAAGCAATTTCGGCTCAAAGTGGAACCGATATCCCTGGACAAGGTATTTTTAGCAACACAGCATTTAATTCGTCATTTTATACTTTTGGATCGCCACGTTATTTAACTAGCGACGATATGAAAGCTGTTTGCGATGCAGTTGACCGAATTGGTTGGGATCAGCTTTACTTGTTGGTTAACCATTCGATGTATGGTGGAGGAGGGTTTTACAACACGCTTAATGTTTGTTCTAGTGATAATCAATTATCGGCTTTTGTTTTTATTCACGAATTTGGGCATGGTTTTGCCGGTTTGGCCGACGAATATTATTCTTCGTCAACGGCTGTTGATGATTTCCATTCGCTTGATATTGAGCCATGGGAACCCAACATAACAACTTTGGTCGATTTTAATTCTAAATGGAAAAAAATGATAGCTGACTCAATTCCAATACCAACACCTCGTACCGAAGAATTTAGTAAAATGACAGGTGTTTTTGAAGGTGGTGGCTATCGGGCTAAAGGCATTTATAGTCCGGCACAAACTTGTTGGATGAAAGAAGCAATGGCAGGTGGTTTTTGCCCAATTTGCCAAAAGGCCATTGAACAAGTAATTTTAACGCACACCAAATAAGGGGTCGTTAAGGTTTTGTGGTGTAATTTTGCGTTGACCATTTTCAATTTCGTGCACTAAACTTACCAAGCGCTGATTAACCGGGGTTTCTATTCCTAATTCCTTTGCACGTTGCACAATATAGCCATTTAAAAAATCGGTTTCGGTGGCTTCGCCTCTTTCGAGCGACTGTAAGCCTGATGATTTAACCTTGCGGAATCGGAATCCGAAAAGCCTAATTTTAATATGTTTACGGATACGATGAAACAGCGAGTGCCCTCTTATTAATCGATAATAATTCAGTTTGCCGGCATAATCGGGTATTTCAATTTTTAGTAAATCGGCAACCAATAAGGCTTCTTTAATTATTTGAATAAAGGTGTTTCGTAATTTTTTGTCGGTAATTAATGCACCAACTTTAAGGCCGGTAATTGCCCCTAGTGTGGTAACACAGGAGTTAATAATCAGCTTCGAATATATTTGTTCGTTAATGTTGCGCACAATCGATGTTGGAACAATATGGTTCAGCATATACTGCAAATTATCGAGTCGCGGGTCGTCCGATCCATCGAGCTTACCGATAAGCATATCACCTTTCGACGACATTTCAGACATTCCGTTGTTGAGCATGGTAGCTCCCCAACCAACCATGGCGCCAACAACGCGGTCGGAACCTGCTACACGAGCAATAATTTGTTCGCAATAGCCATCTTGTAGCGAAATAATTAGTCCTTGGGGCGATAGTTTGGTTAAAACATCGTTCACGGGCTGTTCAATTTCGAACGATTTGGTTGCTAAAAGAACATAGTCGTAATTGCCAGGCGTTGCTATAACTCCATTGTAAGCCTTTACAAACTGTATATATCTGCGGTTTTTAATTTTAAAAATTAGCCCGTCGATTGCGAGCCTTTCGGCTTGATCGGCATTTTTACAAGCCAGATCAACTTGGAAACCTTTTTGCGACAGAATGCCTGCAATAAGGCTTCCAATAGCTCCGCAACCGATAACTAATGTTCTCATGCAAAAAAGTTTATTTATTTAACTTTTGTTTTTAAATATTCACTGTCTATTTATTGAAAGTTCTGATTTTTATTGCTGTTAGCACTTTTTTAGTGTACAAAGGAAAATCGCCATTCATAATCCATCCGTAATAGCCGGGTTGGTCACGTAAAACTTTCTCAACTGAAACACCTTTATTTTTGCCAAAGTTGAAAACTTCAACACCATTTTCGTCATAAACAATACGTCCCATAAAATCAACGTTGCGATCGTATGCCGAGAATTCAGAAAGTGAATTAATATCATTTTTTATAGGGAATGATTTGTGACCGTGGTTGTCTTCGTATTCAGCGTTTTGGTAACGGTCCAGTTGTGCTTTAAGCACTTCGTAAGTAGCTTTGGTATCGGCCATAGCACTGTGAGCATCTTCGAGGTCTTTTTCGCAATAAAGTTTGTAAGCTGCTGTAAGTGTGCGCTTTTCCATTTTATGAAAAATGGCCTGTACGTCAATAAATTTTCGTTTTTTAAGGTCGATGTCGATACCTGATCTTAAAAATTCTTCGGCCAAGAGTGGAATGTCGAAGCGGTTTGAATTAAAGCCTGCTAAATCGCAACCCTCAATAAAATTTGCAATTGTTTTGGCTACTTCTTTAAAAGTAGGCTCGTTGGCTACATCGCTGTCCGAAATTCCGTGTACCCTTGTTGCATTTTCGGGAATAGGCATTTCGGGGTTAATACGATAAAGTTTTTCTTCTTCGTTGCCTTCGGGGTTAATTTTGAGTAAAGCAATTTCAACTATACGGTCCGAAGCAATATTGATACCGGTGGTTTCGAGGTCTAAGAAAACAATAGGGTTGCGTAAATTTAATCTCATTCGGTATGTTTTTAAAATCGAAAAGCGCTGTTTACACCTTAATGTTGCAGCGCTTTTCGATATTGTTAAAAATATGTTTTTTTACGAATTGATCATCATCGGCATCAAAAGCATCAAAATATCTTCTTCGTCGAATTCTTTTTCAGCAGGCAATAAAATTCCTGCCCTGGTCGGATCGGAAAGCTCAACTTTTACATCGCCCGATGAAATGTTTGAAAGTATTTCGATAAGAAATGATGATTTGAACCCAATTTCCATTTCGTCGCCTTCGTACATACAATTGAGCCTTTCAACTGCCGAAATGGAGTAGTCGAGGTCTTGCGCCGAAACAACAAGCTGGTTGCCGCTAAGTTTTAATCTTACCAAATTACTGGCTTGGTTCGAGAATACCGAAACCCTGCGCAGTGTGTTGTAAAATTCAATGCGGTCGATAACCATTTTATTGGGGTTAGCTGTTGGAATAACTGAATTATAGCTAGGGTATTTTCCTTCAACCAAACGGCAAACCAAAGTAAAATTAGTAAGGGTAAAGAATGCATTTTTCTCGTCGAATTCTACTTTAACATCGAAATCTTCCTTAGGAAGCAAGTTTTTCAACAACGCTGCCGGTTTTTTAGGCAGAATGAACGACGATTCCATTTCTGCTTTAACATCGGTGCGTTTGTAGCGTACCAATTTGTGGGCATCGGAGGCAACAAAGGTTATTTCTTCGGGCGAAATTTCGAAGAAAATACCGTTCATAACCGGGCGCAATTCGTCGTCGGCTGTTGCAAATAGTGTTTTATTGATGCCGTTTAGCAATACACTGTGGTTCATCGAAACGGTTGTTGCATTGTTTTCGTTTATTTGTGGCAACGATGGAAATTCTTCGCCATCCTGACCAACAATGCTGAATTTTCCGTTTTCGGAGAATATATCAACAGCAAAAGTTTCGTTGTTGATTTGGAATGTTAATGGTTGCTCGGGGAACTCTTTTAATGTGTCGATAAGGAGTTTGGCCGGTATGGCAATTTGCCCTTCGCCTTCGGTGTTTTCGAGCTCAACCCATGTAATGAGCGTTGTTTCCAAGTCGGAAGCAGTGATGGTAATTTTTTGGGCCTCCAAATTGAAAAGGAAATTGTCGAGTATTGGAAGTGTACTTTTCGAACTAATTACCCTGCTTATGGCTGTTAAATGGTTTAATAATTCGGTACTTGAAACTACAAATTTCATAAGTCTATAATTTGATTTTTATTTGCCATAAAAAAATGTGTCATTTGCCGGTTTCAATGATAACAATCGCCTGCCAATGACTCATTTTGTTGTATTATAATTATTGTATAACTTTTCTTGGTCGATAAAAAATAACATATCAAATATACATGAATTTCATCGACTTCGATTATGCTTAGGTGAAAAATCTCAAATTTTTATAGCTGTTTTGTTCTTGTTGCTTCAAATACAGAAACTTACAATGTATTACCATATAATTCCTTCCTGGTTAAGTAACGACCAATCGCCAAGCCAATTATAGGTTCCAAAAGCTCCTTTGTAGTTAACTTCTTCTAAAAAGTTATTGTTTTGTGGTAAAGTGGCTAAGTTATCGCGAATTGTTGTCGAATCGCTTATTAAAGAGTAGTTGTTTTGATTAATAACAAAGCCAGGATCGACAAATTGATTTTTTGTATCTAAAAAATAGTTTTCCAATATAATGGTTAGATTTTCAATAGATTCATCGTTGATAGCTATAAGGTGAAAAAAGCCTTTTTGCATGTTTTTATTTACATTGAATAGAATGTTGTTTTCAAATTTAAGGTTGCCAATTTCCCATTGGTCGAAACTAGAATGTCTCGAAGCTGAATATTCTATTTCGATGCCCTTAGTTTGATTGATAAATATTGAGTTTGCTACTGTGCCTCCGGCATTGTCCCAAAACGAGATACATGAATTTAGCACATTTTCTCCACGTCCAACAGCTGTTAGGTTGTATATTTGGGGCAACGAATATGGGTGTGAGGTTTTGATTTCTTCCCCGCCATCAATTTCAAGCAGTTTGTCGCCATATAGTTCGTTTTGGATTAAACAAACAAATTGAATAATACCGCGATATCCTAAATCAATATCAATTGCATCGTCGTCGGAGAAGGCTACTGCAATTCTTTTTAGGTTAACGGTTCCACCAAAAATTTCAATGCCATCGTCAGCATTACCAATTACTTCAATGTTTTCAATAATGGTTGCATTTCCAACTCCTCCAAGGGTTAAACCGTTAATTTCGTTGTTGTTGCCTAGTTCTGTTCCCGAGTGCCTGATCGAAACATACTTTAAAATGCCCGAATTGTCACTGTCGTTATTGCCTCCAAAAATTCCACGAGGTTCCGACAAGGGGATTCCCTCGATGAATGCTTCGTCTGTGGGTGAATTTATTGTAGCACTGCCTAAAATAATCAAACCTCCCCACAAGCCTGATTCTTCAGCATCAACCGAACCTTCAAGATCGTCGTTTTCCGAAGTGAAGACAATTGGATCGCTTGCTGTTCCTTCGGCAATAATTTTACCGCCTCTCGACACAATTAATGCCGATGCCGCAGCACCATTTCCGCTTTTAAAACGTACAACAGTTCCGGCTTCGATGGTAAGCACTTGCCCGTCGTTTACAAAAACACGGCCTTCGAGCAGGTATTCTTTGCCCTTTTCCCATGTTGTAGTGCCTGTTCCACCTCCGTTGTCGTTAATTACCACATCGTTTGCTTCAATAATGTAGTTGCTTTTGCGGCACGAAAAAGGTGCAATGCTAATTATAAGCATCAGGAAAAGTGCTATATGTTTTTTTCTGAATGTCATTTCTTACAATTTAAATTCCATGTTTAAATAAATATAAGCCTTGTTGTTCATATTAGCTGCTTTTGGGTACCAGTCGCGGTAGTTGAGCGAGAATTTCAGGTTGTTGTTAACCTTTCGTTCAATACCTGCAATGGCTGCCGATCCATCGGCCGACAAGTTCCAAGGAGTGCTCGAGTCGGTTAAAACATTTGATTCAAGTATGTCGTAACGACCATAAACTTTCCAGTTTGAGTCAATTTTATAGGTGCTGTAAACCGAATAACCTGTCTGGTTACGTCCTTCGAGGTATTTGTAATTGGTTAAAAGGTTATATTCGGCGCCTAACGATAAATTTGAAGTAATTTGGTAGCCAACAAAAGCTGCGTAAACCATTTTGGTCTTCTTTTCCGATGGGCCGAAATTTACGTAAAGCCTTGTTGTTAAGTTCTCGGGTATTTTTATTGTGGTGCCCAATGTGTATTCAAAATAATTATCGGCTTGTAATTGACTGTATCCTTCACCATTTACTATCGACATGTCGATCGATAATTTTTTGTTGAATTGGTAATTGGCAACAATACCCATATCAACACTTTTACCGAATTTATATTCATCGGCAAACGATTTCATTAAATAACGGTTGCCCCAAAAGCTTTCCTGTACCTTAAAATGGGTCATTCCAACAATACCGGCATCAATGCTGAAACCATTCTTCTTGTATCGGATGTATGCATTTCGGAAATAAGCGTAACGTTTAACCAAAGCATATACCGATTCGTTCTCGGGGCTGCCAATGTCAATTTTCACTTCGGCCATCCAATAGGGGCTCATTTGGTATTGATAACCCAAAAAAGCCTGTTCTATTTCAAATAAGCGGTTGTTGTCGGCTGCCGTAAGGCCGGTATGAAAGTTCCCAAAAATACGTAGGGTAGGGTTGCCGCTAGGCTCAAACTTGGTTTCGTTTTGTGAGTAAGTGTTTAATGTTAATGCAAAAAACAATAAACAAAGCAATTTTAACTTCATTATACAATAGTATTACTGGGCATTTAATTTGATTTTTTGTTTGCCCGGGTTCATAAAATGCCTTGTAGATTGTTCGGTGATTACCAGATTTTTTTCAACTCGAAACAAATACACGACAGTTACACTCCATTTTTTACACTGCAAATTTAGTTGTATTAAAACAGTTTTACATTAACTAATCGTTACCCGTATTAATTAGGCTTTGATTTAATGTTAACAACGAATAGTATTTGTTAAGCAAAATTAAAAATGGATGCATTTATAAACTGTTTTGTAAAGAATTTTGCCAATATTATTTGTGTGTTTATGTGCTTGTTGGTTAGGCTTATAAGTATGTGGTCTGGTTTTTGGCAAGCATGATTGTTGCTTCGGTTTTAATAAATATGAATTAAATGTTTCTTCTTGACAGGTTCCGAAAACTTCAATTAACAAGTGCTTAAAAAAGGCATGTAGAATGGTGTTTTTTTGTTAACGCCCAATTAGCATTCAGCTTAACTAGCCGATATATCATTGCATCGATGAGTCAATTCAAAAATTGTTACAAAAATTAACTAATGAGAAAAGTTTTAGCAGGGTTTATCCTATTCTTTGTTTTAACCCATAATTTAAATGCACAAAAAGCAGTATTACGAGGTAATGTAAGTGATGAAAAAACAGGCGAAACAATTGTTGGGGCCTCGGTAATTTTTAATGGAACAACCACAGGAGCAATGACCGATTTAGATGGAAATTTCGAAATTAAAAACATAATGCCCGGAACTTACGAGCTGAGGTGTTCTTTTATTTCGTACCAACCCCAACAAATGCAGGTTGTTTTAGGCGAAAACGATGAGAAAGTAATTGATTTTAAGCTTGGCGAAGCTGTTGTTGAAGTTGAAGAGGTAAATGTTGTTGCCAGGGTTAACCGCGATAACGAAATTCTATTGTTGATGGAACAAAAAGAAGCTGGTGGAATTAAAGAGAGCATTGGTGCCAAACGTTTGTCGAGCTTGGGTGTTTCGAATGCTGCATCGGCAACAACTAAAATAACAGGCGTTACTAAAAACGAAAGTTCTGGCGATATTTATATCAGGGGCTTGGGCGACCGTTACCTGATAACTACAATGAATGGTTTGCCTATTCCCTCTGATGATGTTGAAAAGAAAAATATCGATCTGAACCTTTTTTCTACTGATATTATTAAAAACGTTGGTGTTGAAAAAACTTATAATGTATCATCGTATGCCG